>DBGBEM010000138.1:0-4104 GCA_048477235.1 Muribaculaceae bacterium
GTCTTAGAGATGGGGGTTATTTGTCGAGGCGGGCGCGGATGGCGGCCGTTGCCTCTTCGTAGCCGGGCTTGGCCAGCAGGGCGAACATGTTCTTCTTGTAGGCTTCGACGCCGGGCTGGTTGAAGGGGTTGACGCCGAGCAGGTAGCCGCTGATGCCGCAGGCTTTCTCGAAGAAGTAGATGAGCTGTCCGAGGCTGTCGGCGTCGATGCGCGGAATGGTGACGAGGATGTTCGGCACTCCGCCGTCGACGTGGGCGAGGCGTGTGCCGAGTTCGGCCATTTTGTTGACCTCGTCGACGCGCTTACCGGCGATATAGTTGAGGCCGTCGAGGTTGTCGGCGTCGGTGGGGATCACGAGCTCGCGGTCGGGGTTTTCGACGCTGACGACGGTCTCGAAGATCGTGCGCTCGCCTTCCTGAATCCACTGGCCCATCGAGTGGAGGTCGGTGGTGAAGTCAACGGCAGCGGGGAAGATGCCTTTGTGGTCTTTTCCTTCGCTTTCGCCGTAGAGCTGTTTCCACCATTCTCCGAAGAAGTGGAGCTTCGGGTGGAAGTTGACCAGAAGCTCTGTTTTCTTTCCTCCGCGGTAGAGGATGTTGCGGGCCATGGCGTAGAGCAGGGACATGTTTGTCTGAGGGTCGTCGCCGTTTGTGGCTGCTTCCATTGTGCGGGCGCCTTCTACGAGGGCCTTGATGTCGAATCCGGCACAGGCTATGGGCAGAAGACCGACGGGGGTCAGCACACTGAAGCGGCCGCCGACGTTGTCGGGGATGACGTAGGTTGTGTAGCCTTCGTCATTGGCCAGAGTGCGCAGGGCGCCGCGGCTGGCGTCGGTGATGGCGACGATGCGCTCTTTGGCATTCTCTTTGCCGACCTCTTTCTCGAGTTTCTCGCGCAGGAGGCGGAAGGCGATGGCGGGTTCTGTCGTTGTTCCGCTCTTAGAGATGACGATGATGCCGAATTTCTTTCCGTTGAGATAGTCGAGAAGTTCGGCGAGATAGTCTTCGCCGATATTCTGGCCGGCGAAGAGCACTTTCGGGGCGCCGATGCGGCCCGGCTCAAGCGAGCTGAACGAGCCCGAGAGGGCTTCGATGACGGCTTTGGCGCCCAGGTAGCTGCCGCCGATGCCGACGGCTACGATGACTTCGCAGAGGTTGCGGAGACGGCGTGCTGTGGCGTTGATGTCGTCGATGAGCGTATCGGTGGTGTCGGTGGGGAGCTTGACCCAACCGAGGAAGTCGTTTCCGGCGCCGTTGCCGCTGAGAAGCGTTGCGACGGCCTGCTGTGCCTCGGGGAGCATGGCGGCCTCGCACTTGGGGCAGATAGCGTCGGCTACGTTGATTTTTATTGTCTGCATAATAATAAAGGAGGTTAATGAGGTTTGTTAGTCGAATATAAGCGACAGGCGCCGCATGGCGTCGGCGGGACGGGCGCCCCGGTAGAGGACGTCGTAGACGGCGTCGGCAAGCGGAATGCGTGCGCCTACGCTCTCGTTGAAAGCATGGATACAGGCTGCGCCGTAGTATCCCTCGGCGGTCTGCTCCATCTCCATGCGGGCGGCTTTGACGCTGTAGCCGCGGCCTATGAGCGAGCCGAAGTTGTGGTTTCGCGAGAAGTTGCTGTAGCAGGTGACGAGCAGATCGCCGACGTAGGCCGAGGCGTCGATGTCGCGTCCGGCGCCGACAGCGGCGGTTATGAAGCTCTGCATCTCGCGTATGGCGTTGCTGACGAGCACAGCCAGGAAGTTGTCGCCGCTCTTGAGGCCGTGGACAATGCCGGCAGCGATGGCGTAGATGTTTTTCATCACGGCGGCAAGTTCGAGGCCGGCGACGTCGGTCGACACCGTGGCGCTCAGCGCGCGGCCGCGCAGACATCCGGCGACAGCTTCGGCGTTGTCGCGGCAGGCGCAGCCTATGGTGAGATAGCTGTGGCGCCCGAGAGCCACCTCTTCGGAGTGGCAGGGGCCGCCGATGACGGCGATGCGCGAGGCGGCGACGCCGTAGTGGCTCTCCATATAGCGGCTGACGAGGCTGTTGCATCCCGGCACCATTCCTTTGATGGCCGAGACCACTCCTTTGCCCGAGATGTCTTCGGTGAGCTTCTCGAAATGGCTCAGGAAGTAGGGCGAGGGGGTCACCAGCAGAAGAGTGTCGGCCTCGCGTGCGGCGAGGTTGATGTCGGAGGTGAAGGCTATGCGGTTGACGTCGAAGGGTATGTCGCTCAGATAGGCCGGGTTGTGGCCGAGGCGGCAGAAGTCGTCGATGCGGTCTGGTCGCCGCATATACCATATTATCGATTCGCGGTTCGACAGCAGAAGCTTGGCCAGAGCCGTAGCCCAGCTGCCTCCGCCCATGACGGCGATTTTTCCGGGGAAAGATGTCACGTCGCGCTGTTATTTCTTGGCGGCCTCAACCCAGGCGGCCACCATGTCGGGGGTCGGGTTCTTAAGGCCGAGTTTATATTTCTTGTTGATGGCCAGAAGCTCCTGAACGAGCTTTCCGGGGGCGTCGACGGCTGCCAGAGCGTCGACGGTCAGCACACCGGCTTTCTGGAGCGGCGCTACCCAGTCGGCGTCGACACCGACTGCGGTGAATGCCTCGGGCTTGTCGCGGCGGGCTACCTTTTCGGGACGCATCTGCGGGAAGAAGAGAACTTCCTGAATCGTCGTCTGGCCTGTCATGAGCATTACGAGGCGGTCCATGCCGATGCCCATTCCCGATGTGGGGGGCATGCCATATTCGAGGGCGCGCAGGAAGTCGCCGTCGATGATCATGGCCTCGTCGTCGCCCTTCTCGCTCAGGCGCATCTGCTCGACGAAGCGCTCGCGCTGGTCGATAGGGTCGTTGAGCTCGGAATAGGCGTTGGCGAGTTCCTTGCCGTTGACCATCAGCTCGAAGCGTTCGGTCAGCTCGGGATTGTCGCGGTGGCGTTTGGTCAGCGGCGACATCTCTATGGGGTAGTCGGTGATGAAAGTAGGCTGGATATATTTGCCCTCGCACTTTTCGCCGAAGATTTCGTCGATGAGCTTTCCTTTGCCCATCGTGTCGTCGACCTCGATGCCGAGATCGCGGGCAGTGCGGCGCAGTGCCTCTTCGTCCATTCCGTCGATATCGACGCCGGTGTGCTCGAGGATGGCCTCGCGCATGGTGACGCGCTTGTAGGGGGCCTTGAAGTCGATGACGTTGTCGCCGACTTTGACGGTTGTCGTGCCGTTGACGTCGAGGCATATCTTCTCGAGCATCTTCTCGGTGAAGTCCATCATCCAGTTATAGTCCTTATAGCTGACGTAGATCTCCATGCAGGTGAACTCGGGATTGTGGGTGCGGTCCATTCCCTCGTTGCGGAAATTCTTCGAGAACTCATAAACCCCCTCGAAGCCGCCTACGATGAGGCGTTTCAGATAGAGCTCGTCGGCGATGCGCAGGTAGAGCGGAATGTCGAGAGCGTTGTGGTGGGTTATGAACGGACGGGCCGCGGCGCCCCCCGGAATCGACTGGAGTATGGGGGTCTCGACCTCCATATAGCCGTGGTCGTTGAAATAGGAGCGCATCGAGTTGTAGACTTTCGTGCGCTTGATGAAAATCTCCTTGACGCCGTCATTGACAACGAGGTCGACATAGCGGCGGCGGTAGCGCAGCTCGGGGTCGTCGAAAGCGTCGTAGGTGACGCCGTCTTTGACCTTGACGATAGGCAGCGGACGCAGCGACTTGCCCAGAACTGTCAGGGCGGTTGCGTGAACCGAGATCTCGCCCGTCTGTGTGCGGAACACGAAGCCTTCCACACCGACAAAGTCGCCGATGTCGAGCAGCTTCTTGAACACGATGTTATAAAGGTCTTTGTTTTCGCCGGGGCACAGCTCGTCGCGGTTGACATAGACCTGAATGCGGCCCGTGGCGTCCTGAAGTTCCATGAACGACGCCTTTCCCATTATGCGGCGGCTCATTATTCGGCCCGCAACCGACACCTCGCGGCGCGGAGCGTCGTCAGAGAAAGAACTGATTATTTCGTCGGCGTGGCCCGTCACGGGATATTCGGCGGCAGGGTAGGGGTCGATGCCCATATCGCGCAGTTGCTGCAGCGAATTGCGGCGAACAATCTCTTGTT
>DBGBEM010000139.1:0-4761 GCA_048477235.1 Muribaculaceae bacterium
CAAATGGACGATTCCATAAAGAAACTATTCGAAGACTTCAACCCCGGGCTCAGCTCCGACGCCGATTTCATGAAACGGCTGAACGATCGGCTCGACGCCGTTGAATATATAAAAGAGAAAGCGGCCGCCGACTCGCGCCGGAACCGCCTGTCGCTCTGGGTAGCTTCGCTTGCCGGCTTCCTCGCCGGCTCGCTGACAACGCTCGCAGTCCCCTATCTGACAGAACTGCTCGCGTCGCTGAAGATCGCTTCGGAATATGCCTCGTCGATTCCATGGATCGCGGTAGCAGCAATGGCCATCGTCAGCGCGCTGAGCGCCTACGACCTGTCGGGAGCGCTGAGCCGTCTCAGTGAGGCAAAGCGCTGAAGAAATGCCAGATGGCTATGCCTGTCGACACCGCAACGTTCAGCGAGTGTTTGGTTCCCAACTGCGGAATCTCAAGGCAGACATCACACAGGTCGACAACCGCGGGATCGACGCCGTTGACCTCATGTCCGCTGACGAGGGCATAGCGCCCCGACGGATCGGGTTCGAAATCGCCGAGCATAACGCTCTCCTTCACCTGTTCGAGACAACACACACAGTATCCACGGCTTTTCAGCGACGCCACAGCATCGACCGTCGAACCGAAATACTCCCATTCGACCGACTCTTCGGCTCCGAGAGCCGTTTTATGAATCTCGGCCGAGGGGGGCGTGGCGCTGATTCCGCAAAGAATTATCCGCTCCACGGCAAAGGCATCGCACGTGCGGAAAATCGACCCGATATTATTCAGCGAACGGACGTTGTCGAGCACTACGGTAAGCGCCATCTTCGGCCGACGACGATATTCGTCGACCGAAGGGCGCGCAAGATCCCAGATGGTTTTCTTCTCCAATGGCGACGGAATTTATTTCAGATGAAGGGCGTGACCCATACGCTCCTGCTTGGTCGTCATATAACGGCGGTTATATTCGTTGGGCTCGACTTCGATAGGCACAATACCGTCGACTTCGAGTCCATAGCCTTCAAGGCCGCGGCGCTTGACGGGATTGTTGGTCATCAGACGCATTTTCGTGATGCCCAGCATCCTGAGAATAAGCGCGCCGACGCCATAATCGCGCTCGTCGGCCTTATGTCCCAGATGGAGATTGGCGTCGACAGTGTCGAGACCCTCTTCCTGAAGCTTATAAGCGCGAATCTTGTCCATCAGGCCGATTCCGCGTCCTTCCTGATTGAGATATACGATGACTCCGGTGCCTTCCTTCTCTATCATCTCCATTGCTCGGTGGAGCTGCTCGCCGCAGTCGCATCGCATAGAGCCGAAGATGTCGCCCGTGGCGCATGACGAATGCACTCTGACGAGCACAGGATTGTCCGAAGCCTTGATATCGCCTTTGATTATGGCGATATGCTCCAGACCGTTGTCTTTCTGGCGGAACGGAATCAGCCGGAAATGGCCGTAGGCTGTCGGCAGGTCGACCTCGGTGCCCATCTCGACAGGCAGATCGCCACGCAGGCGATAGTCGATAAGGTCGCGGATGGACACGAGCTTCAGGCCCCATTCGTCAGCTTTTTTACGAAGCTGTGGAAGACGGGCCATTGTGCCGTCCTCGTTGAGGATCTCAATCAGAGCCGCAGCGGGCTGCATACCGGCCAGACGGGCCAGATCGATAGCGGCCTCGGTGTGGCCGGCGCGCCGCAGGACACCCTCGTTCTGGGCATAGAGCGGATGGACATGGCCGGGACGGCCGAACATATCAGGGGTCGATGTCGGATCGGCGAGAGCGTTTATCGTGGCAGCACGGTCGTGGGCGCTGACGCCGGTTGTGCAGCCGGGAAGTTTGTCGACTGTAACGGTGAAGGGAGTGCCGAGCATCGACGTGTTGTCTTCGACCTGATGGGGAAGATTCAACTCGTGACACCGTTTGATGGTCAGCGGCGCGCAAAGCTCGCCGCGGGCGTTTGTGACCATGAAATTGACATGGGCAGGCGTTACTTTCTCGGCGGCAATAATGAGGTCGCCCTCGTTTTCGCGGTCTTCGTCGTCGACGACAATAACGAATTTACCGTTACGGAAGCTCTCGAGAGCCTCTTCGATAGTGTCAAGCTTGATGTTGTCCATGCTTAAAATATTGAGGTTAAGGTTATTCAGGTTTTAAAAGAAGTTCGCGGAGCTGAGCGTCGGTTTTCAATATGCTCTTCAGCTCGCCACGGAGAATTTTCTGTTCGTGAAGTCCGACGAGCCACAGCGGCAGTCCCAGCGGCAGAAGCGCCACCATAGTCCAGCCAACCCAGCGGTAGTTGATCGGATGGTAAAGCCACAGGCTGCGGAGCACCGGCAGATCCATGAGCTTCATGACGACGAGGCGCCTGCGCGAGTTCGACAGATATTCGACAGTCGACTCAAGCCGTTCGGACAGGTTTTTCAGAGCCGGGCGGCTATAGCCGCGCAACCAGTAGGCCACGTAGTTCTGTCGCTCGGGATTGTCGGTAAGATAAGCCTCGACATCTCTGTCGAGTTCGTCGAGACGGCGGAGAGCCTCCTGAGTGTCGACCTCGTCGATGACTACGGTCTTCACCTCGAGCTGACGCACCTCGCCGCGGCCGAGCACACGCTTGATAAAGTTCAGATAGGCGTCGGCATTGAACACGGCGCTATCGTTGACGGCCTTATAGGTCAGAAAAATACCCAGCGGAAGCAGGACCGACGTACTGAGCCACATGCCCTGCCACACCTCGATACGCCCCTCGCGGGCCATCTTGAAACCGGTGTTGTCTATAATATAATAGAATATGAACAGGAACACACTGATGACGATAGGCATTCCGAGTCCGCCTTTGCGGATAATGGCTCCTAACGGTGCGCCTATAAAAAAGAATATCAGGCAGGCCACCGACAGGGTGAACTTCTTCTGAAGCTCGATGCCGTGGCGACGGATAGTCTTGAGATCTTCCTCGCGCGAAAGCGCCCGGAACTCATATTCGGTTTTCTTTCGCTTGGCCTTCGACAGGGCGCTCTGCACTATCGAAGCCCTCGGATAGTGGCCGCCCCGGTTGAACACGCTGTCGACATCGAGAGGCCGGCTCATGGTCACATCGTGGCGCACGACCTTTCTCGAAGGTGCGCCCGGCCGCTCCTGACGCATAACAAAATACGGCACCCCCATTGCAGGCGCCTCGCGCAGTTCGCGCGCTATGACAACGCCGGCCGAGTCGATTCTGGCAGTGACCGAATCGATCGTGGCGTTCAGCTCGGCGATATTCTTGCCGACATACTGGTTACGCATCCCCTGCTCGTCGAGACGGTTGAAGTTGGCGTCGAAGGGGAACACCATTTCCTTTAGCGTGAACGATTCGCGACGGTAGGGCACGTTGTTCATCGTAGCGCCGGCGGCGTCGCGCAGATTCTCGAAAAGCTCGCCCTGCCACATCTTTAAATACAGATGGGTCTTGTCGCGGCTGAACGACAGCTTTGCCGAGTCGGCGAGGATAACACGCGCATTGTCGAATCCGGCGCTCATGTCGTAGATCATCATGTTGTAGAGCATTCCGGTCTCGCGGTCTTTGCTCTCGACATAGATATTGCGGTCGGGAATCTGGTCGTAGAAAACGCCTTCGGGAATCTCCATCTCGGGCGACTTTTGGCGCATGGAGAACAGGAGCGTCCACATCTTCGTCTGCGCCACGGGCAGAACATTGTTCTGGAAGAAGAATGCCCCGATAGCTATCAGGATAACGCACACAATCAGAGGCTTCATCGAGCGCAGCAGCGACACTCCGGCAGCCTTCATGGCCGTCAGCTCAAACCGCTCGCCGAGATTTCCGAAGGTCATCAGCGACGCCAGCAATATGGCCAGCGGCAACGCCATCGGAATCATTGTCAGTGCGGCATAGAAAAACAGTTCCGCAATAACACCGACACTGAGGCCCTTGCCGACAATATCGTTGATATAGACCCACAGGAACTGCATCAGCACAATAAAGAGGCAGATAAAAAACGTCATGCAGAACACCGGAAGGAAGCTCTGCAACATAAACAGGTAAAGACGCTTTATCCTTAACATCGCCACAAAGGTAGCTACTTTCGTCGAAAAACCGCCATCAGGCGGCATAAAATAGGGGCGCGGAAAGCCGCCCCCCTATCTAAACAGGCCGCCGGCAAGCGGCTTATTCGTCTTTAGCACCGTATTTTTTCAGACGTTCGCGCTGTTTTTCGGTCAGCCTGTCGGAATCAACAAACGAAGCCCAGAGAGCGACAGCCACGTAAGCCTCCTGCTGATTCTTGTCGAGACTGTCGAGGAACACACGCTGTTCCTCCGTGTTGAGGCCTTTAAGCTGGTCGTTGATAATCTCGACCTGATCGATCATAAAATCGTAATCGGCCTCGGTCATGGTGTCGGCGCTTTTCTCAGCCATAGCCTTGATGCCCTCGACGTCGACCTCTTTCTTTGAACATGAGCTTAAAGTTGCACTGACAGCTATGACCACAGCGGCAATTGCCATCGTTAGAATACTCTTGAAAGATTTTTTCATAATGGTAATAAATTTGAGTGAACAATATGCCGGTGCGCCGCAGCGCTAAAACGCCGACCGTTGCAAGTTACGAATTTTTTTCAAAAAACCGCCGGTTTCGGCCAAAAATCAGCGCGACATCGTGTTGATGAGCCCGGTTGACGCCAATTCAAGAACGAGTTGCGAAAATAGCGCAGACAGGAGCCCCCACCTCATCTCGGGAGGGGATGCCTGAGCGGCGGGGGCGCACTCGGGCGCCCCCGCCGC
>DBGBEM010000140.1:0-2364 GCA_048477235.1 Muribaculaceae bacterium
CTGAACGATCTTCATCTGACGGCCCGGAGCGTGCCCGTCGCGGCGAAGGAACTCAGCGGTCGTGATTCCGTTCGCGACTACGCGGCTTTCGATGCCGTAGTTGGCGAGAAGGTCGGCGCGAACGGTCTCGGAGATCGAGAAAACCCTCGGAATAAGGTGGAGATTGGTCACGTTGCCGTTCGAGCTGAAGTTGAACAGCGGAAACATGCGCCCTAAGATTCCACGGCGGCGGAGGCGGCCGCCCGTGAGTCCGTGGACAGTCGAATGGAGGCGGCTGCGCCAGCGGCGCGCTATGAAGCAGGAAATTTCGGAGCGGTGGAGGTGGATGGCGTCGGGATTCAGGCGCCGCAGTTCGGCGTTGAGCCTGAAAGCGAAATTCGGCGACAGCGAGTGGAGGCGGCGCCCCAGACGGATAACCTCGACAGCCTTATCGAATCGGCTGAGCAGCATCGGCTCGTTGAGGTCGTTGATAATGATGACACTGACGCGGGCTCCGGCTCGCGCCTGACAGTTGGCGATATTGACGAGCATTGTCTCGATACCGCCGATACTCAAGCCCCAGAATACGTGTGTTATCCTCATCTGACCCGCAAAGGTAGCAATTTTTTCGTCGGCTGCAAAAAGATGTGGCGGCAGGCGAATGTATCTGATGTTATTGATGTATCTGATGTTTTACATCCGTTACTTCAGAAACATCCGTTACATCTCGCTCTAATAACCTCGCCGGCTGCGCCGCGCCTTGGCCATATTCTCCTTGATGCCCCCCGAGGCAATGAATTCTGCTTCCAGCCCCTTGAGGACTTTGGCGAGCATTGCCTCCATCTGATAGATCAGCGTCAGCATTATGTTGGCTACCGTCTCATCGCTGCGCTTCTCGCACTTTTCGACATATTCCTCGGGCCGGTAGTGGTCGCGGCTGTAGTTCCTGACCGAAACAGTGCGGGCGTCATCTTTGCCCCATGTCTCGAGCTTATGCTGTCTGAGGAAGTCGGCATAATCCTCGCGGAGTTCCCTTACCGAGCCGCGGGCAACGCCGATAAGCTTGATGCACATCTCGGCGGAGATAGTTCCGTCGCTGACCCCTTCGACAATATTCTGTTTGCATGAGCGGGCAGCCTGGCGCATCTGGTCGACGGTGCGTGAGCCGCGCGGAAGAGCGCGGTTAATGAACATCTCGGTGACATCGCAGATTATCACCGACTTGCGGTAGACGCTCCACGACGTATAATCGCCCGCGATCTTCAGGAAGCCCATTGCGATGGAAGTTTATGTTATTGATGTTATTTATGTTATTGATGTGGCTGATGTATCTGATGTTTATAAGTCACATCAGTCACATCAGCCACATAAGTTACATTAGCGTTCGTTAATAGACGAGCTCGAAGTCGTCGAGGTAGAGCAGCGAGCCGTTGCCGCCGACGAAGTAGTCGCCGTAGCGCGAGGCCGATGCCACTATAATGATATTCGAGACTGTCAGGTTCGGGTTGACGTCGTTAAGAGGAATGGTAATTTCCACGAGGCCCGGTTCGGTCGTCGCCGACGTGAAGACATGTTCGCCGTAGGCGACAACATTGCTTCCCGACGGATCAAATAGCTTCGACGATTTGGTCTCGACAATCTGCGGCCAGGTTTCGCTATTGTAGCTCATTGTCTGGTCGGTGACAAGAGCGATATAGACGATACCATTGTCGGGATCTCCCTTGCTTACAGACGGAAGAGCGCTGGTGTTATCATGCGTGATATTCACAGGCTCATATCTTGCCCATACTTTCAGAGCCTTCGGGCGGATCGGGCAGTTGAAGGGACGACCCCATCCGAGCACGCCGTCCATACCTTCGGTGGCAAGATATTTGCCGACGAAAATGTTGCCGGCGGCAAACTTGCCGAGCGATCCGAAGCCTACGAACTGGCTGTGGAGGCAGAGTCCTTGCTTACCCGAGTGGAAATACTTGGTAGTTACCTCGGTAACGTTCTTCTGCATCTTCTGCGAGCCGTGGTTACCGCTGTCCCAGTAGAAGTCATTGGGGTCGGCGCTGAACATGAGAGCCTTGTCGCTGGCGGTGCTTGTCTGCTCGAACGAGGCGTTGGGCAGCTGCGGAGGTGTCAGCGTGGTGAGCTCTTTGGCGGGCGATGTATAGCCGCCGGCCACGGCGCAATATTCGTAGGTAGTGCCGAACTTGAGATTGTCGACGGTGGCAGTCAGTGTCGTGCCGTTGTTTGTCCCGGCTACGAATGTCCAGTCAGCGGCGCCTTTCTCGCGGTAGTTGAAGCCGACATTGCCGGTCAGCTCGTCGGGCTTGACGATGGTTGCAATGAAGGTCGTGGTCGTGTAGCTGACGTCTGCGGCTTCCTGAAGCTCTACGG
>DBGBEM010000141.1:0-6738 GCA_048477235.1 Muribaculaceae bacterium
TTGATATTATATTCCATTGTTCAAATTTCGCTAAATTTGCGGCAAATAACCTCAAAATCGTAATAATAATATGTCACGTCAGCAATTTGATAATCTCGACCTTAAGATTCTCAACGTGTTATCGCGCAATGCCCGAAAGCCGTTTCTGGAGATTGCACGCGAGTGTAATGTATCCGGTGCTGCAATACACCAGCGCATCCAGAAGCTGCTCGCTGCCGGCATAATCAAGGGATTTGAAACAATCATCAACCATGAAGCAGTCGGTTACGACACATGCGCCTACATCGGCTTTTTCCTTAACGACCCGTCGCGTTTCGACGAAATCGTGCAGAAAATAAAGGAAATTCCCGAGATCGTAGAATGTCATTTCACCACCGGTAAATACGACATCTTCATCAAGGTGTATGCCCGCAACAACGAGCATCTTCTCGACTTTATCCACCGTAAGCTCCAGACCCTCGGCGTCGGCCGCACAGAGACAATAATCTCGTTCCGCGAAGAATTCCATCGCCAGGTTCCCGTCAAGAACCACGACTGACCGGGCGCAAGACTCATTTACTGCCGCAGAGCCGAACAACACGGGTTCTGCGGTTGTTATTTATATAAAATCACATATTTATATAAATAATAACTGATCCACAATTTCTTTAAAGCGACAGCCATGGAAACAAGAACGATAAAAGGCACAACAACCGAGCATAATCTTATGGCGGCTTTCGCCGGAGAATCGCAGGACTTCGCCCGATATACGATATATGCCGAGGCCGCGCGCGCCGAGGGTTACGAACAGATAGGCCGCGCGTTCGACGACGTTGCCCGCCAGGAGCTGGCCCACAGCCGACTGTTGCTGAGCCGTCTCGAAGGGGGCGACATCAGAATCGCCTCATCATACCGCGCCGACATCGCCGGCAACTCTCTCGAAAACCTCTGCCGCGCTCGCGACAACGAACGTGCCGAGTGGAGCGACATATATGCCAGCTACGCATCGACAGCCCTCGACGAAGGCTTTAAGGAGATAGCCATGCTTTTCAAAAGCATCTCAAAGGCCGAGATTAACCACGAAGAGCTGTTCGCCGATCTTGCCGGGCGCCTTGAGTTCAGCGTCTCCGGCTCTCTGAAACAGGCTGTCGAATGGATCTGTCCGGTCTGCGGATATTCCGAGCATGGCAGAAAAGCCCCCGTCAGATGTCCGCTCTGCGGCACAGGCCGTAACGGGTTCGCCATCGAACGCCGCCAATAACATAAACTTTCCCTGCTATGCGAAGAATAATTCTATGTTGTCTGACTTGCCTCGCAGCCGTGGCTGCCTCGGCCGGATCGCTGAACTGGATCGGTGACAGGCTCTGGGGCTTCAGCGTCAGCTACTCGATGAAATGGTATACATATTCAAGCGGCGGCAGCCGACATTCGGTCAACTATTTCGGCGAAGGAGGCCCGATGCAGGGCATCAGGTTCGGAGTTCCCTTCGAGCCGGTGTTCTATCGCGGCATCGGACTGTCGACAGGAATCTTCGGCGAAGTCTATTCCTGCAAGAACAGGGCCGAGACAAAACGGATCGAACTGGTGGGGCTCTACTTCCCGGTTCATGCCATGTATCGTTACAGACTCAGCCGCTCCTGTGCGCTGAGCGTGGCGACAGGGCCGGCACTGACCGTAGGACTTGTCCAGAAAATCATCGATCCGACCAACTCCCTCATTCCGGGCTACCACGTAGCCTTCGACCGGGGCACGCCGCAGAGGGTCAACTGCCTCTGGGAGGCGGCTCTGATCGCCAACGTCAAGATATTCCGTTTCTCGGTCGTATATTCTGTCGGTCTGACGCCGAACAAGCATTTTCTGTCGACCGACGGCGCCGGGATAAACTACTATTCAACTAACTCACAGGGATTTTCGATTAACGCAGGCCTGATGTTCTGACCTCACAGACGCCCGCGCAGATAAGCGATCGCGTCGGCCTGGATGCGCGAGCCGAGAAGAGCGTTAGTCCCCATATACAGCCCAACTCCAACGGCCATCTGCACCGCCATAAGAAGCCAGACGTTGGCGATGACCAGCGACAGGCCCCACATAGCGGCCATAAGCGGCAGCGTCATGGCAGCATATGGCGCGAGGTCGCGGAGGAAACCCCGGCACGATGCATGGCTTCCGACAACGCGCACTGTCATTATCAGGGTGGCCGCCCAGGCTACGAATGTCGCACCAACCTGTCCCCACAGAAATATCCTCACCCCCTCGACAACATCGTCAGGCCCCGATAGAGCTATCACCGGGAGCGTGGCGACAATAGCGGCGAAGGCCACTCCGTCGCGAAGCGCCTCGGTTATGACAAGCAGGCGGCTACGCCCCAGTGCGAGAATATAATTATTGTAGAGCTGACAGAGAACCGTGAACACGCCGCGAAGCAGCAGAAGCTGAAACAGGGCGATCGCCGCGTCCCACTTCGTTCCGAACAGCACATGGAAGATAGGCGTAGCCATTACAGCAAGAAAGCCCATCGCCGGGAAAAGAAGATAGGCCGTCAGCCGGTTCATGCGCGCCGTGGCGGCAGCGAAACGGACGGGGTCGTCCTGATCTTTCGACAGGACAGGCAGAAACGACGATGTCAGCACCTGACTGAGCGACATAACTCCCATCTTGCTCCATTTGTCGGCCTGAGTATAATAGCCGAGAGCAACGAGCCCCACCCGGTTGCCGATGAAAAAAGCATAGATATTCTGGAAAACGGTGTTAAGGAATGAGCTGCCCATGACCCCTACCCCGACTCTGAAGCACTCTTTCAGCGAACGGCGCGAGAACACAAGCTCCGGAATCCATCCGCCTGACCACCACAGCAATACTCCCTTGACAACGCCGTTGGCGACAGCCTGCCAGACTATCGCCCAGGCTCCGTAACCGGCAACGGCAAGCCATATACCTGCGACCGCTCCCGCAATAAGTCCCGCCGAGTTCGACAGCGCGACAGGCCTGACGTTCATCTGCTTTATAAGCCTGTTTGTCTGAACTATCGAAGCGGCATTGATTATAAAGGTGGCGAACATCGCGCGCGCCAGAGCAGTCAGTAGCTCTCCACCGTTGAAAAGTCCCGAAATGGCCGGAGCAAGAAACCATAGACCGATATACAGCGCCACCGCTATCCCCATATTAGTCCAGAAGACCGTGGAATAGTCGGCCGGTGTAGGATTCTTACGCTGTATCAGAGCGCTCGAAAAACCGCTGTCGATAAGAAGCTGGGCAAACGCCTGAAACACCATTATGGCGCCCACAAGGCCGAAATCGGCCTGCGAGAGCATCCTTGCCAGCACGATTCCTGTTACGGCATAGAGCACCTGACTCGACACCTTGTCGATGATGTTCCACTTTATCGTGCGGGCCAGGGCAAGTCTGGTGTTTTCCCCGGTCTCCATAGCGTCAGAGAGGCTGAATCTTGACGCCGATGGCAGTTTTCTTTATCTTCGGATTGCCGCGATAGAAAATGCTTGTCGAGCCGAGTCCCTTCACTTTAAGCTCCTTGGTGGCATAGCAGCCTATCGAACCCGTTCCGGCGGCCCGGCAGCTGACGGCGACAGCCTCAAGACCATCGGCCTGAATCGTGCCCGTTCCGGCAAGGTTCAGAACAGCTTCGTCGCATTTTCCGGTTATGGCGAGAGTGCCGTTGCCCGTCGACAGCGACGCCTTGACTTTCGTTGCCTCTATGTTCCTGACACTGAGACGTCCGTTGCCGACAAGGCGCGCTTTGAATTCCGGGCACGAGGCCACATTGAGCACTCTCACAGTCGAATCTCCGTCGTTCTCGACCGATGTCAGAAACGTCGAATAGACGCGCACGACAGGCAGTTTGGTCATCGGCGCCACTTCGGTCGTAAACGAAATTTCGAGCTGACCGTTGTTATTGCGGAATCCTATCAGAGAAGCCTGTGCGGCCGTAGCCTCGAAGAAAGCTGTCCCGGCCGAATCGGGCGAACAGACATAGTCGACATTGACGGCGTCGACAACCTTTAGCCGGCTGAACTCCGAGAGCTTTATCGAGTAGGTCTCAATCTTGTCGTTGGCCATGGCGGCGATTACCGTCAGAACAAACAGAAAAATTGTCAGAATTTTCTTCATAACCCTAAGTTTTCGTTTTCGTTAAGCATATTTTCAACGCGGTCGATTATCCCCATCAGTCCGTCGAGAGTGTCGGCCCGCAACATCTCGATGCGCGTCGGGCGGAAATTGGGAATACCCTTGAACAGCGGAGAGGCTGCCAGATGGCGGCGGATATGGAGAATGCCGCGATATTCGTCGATGCGCTCCACGCTCTCAAGAATCTGACGCCGCAAAAGACGGAATTTGTCGAGCATCGAGGGTTCGGCGCCTCCGCGGCCGAGCGCGCGGTTGATATCGTTGAAAATCCATGGGGCGCCTATCGACGCCCGGCCGACCATAATGCCGTCGACACCGTAACGGTCGAAAGCCTCGCGGGCCTTTTCGCCCGAGGTTATGTCGCCGTTGCCGATAAGAGGTATCGTCAGCCGTGGATTCTCCTTGACGCGGGCAATCGTTTCCCAGTCGGCCTCGCCGGTATACATCTGTGAGCGCGTGCGGCCATGCACGGTCAGAGCGGCGATGCCACAGTCCTGAAGCTGCTCGGCAAGGTCGGCGATGATTATATTGTTGCAGTCCCAGCCAAGGCGCGTCTTGACAGTGACCGGAAGCCTGACGGCTTTGACAACCTCGCGCGTTATCTCGAGCATCAGCGGAATATTACGCAGCATTCCGGCTCCGGCCCCTTTATGGGCTACCTTTTTCACGGGACATCCGAAATTGATGTCGATGAAGTCAGGACCGGCATCTTCGACAAGGCGCGCGGCCTCGACCATCGAGGCTACGTCGCGGCCATATATCTGAATGGCCGTCGGACGCTCGCCGGGATCTATCGAAAGCTTGCGCGTTGTGGCGGCGATAGAGCGTATCAGGGCGTCGGCGCTGACAAATTCGCTGTAGGTTGCCGAAGCGCCCTGCTCTTTGCAGATCAGGCGGAAAGAGCGGTCGGTGACGTCTTCCATAGGCGCCAGAACAACCGGACGTTCTCCGAGGTCGATATGTGCGATCTTCATTATGACGACGAAATTAGCAAAAAAGAATGATATTCGGTCCCGGGCATCAACTTTTAGACCAACAAAACGGCCGAATATGATAATACTGTCAGCACAGAACGAGCGACGAGCACATTTCGCTCCGCAGAACATCGGCGGCTGCGAGAACATCGTCGGCTGTTATCGACTCGATTCGCGCGGCGAGCTCGCTGAATGTGGCGACGCGACCGAAGCGGAGCACCGACCGACCCATTGCCAGCGCTGTGTTCTCCTGGTTCGTGCTGCCTACAGTCAGCTGTCCGAGATACTGCTTCTTGGCGGCGGCAATCCTGCGGGCCGTCAGCGGCCTGCGGGCAAGACTGTCGAATACGCGGCCGACCAGAGCCAGACAGCGGTCGGTGTCGGCATAGTCGCAGCCCAGATAAGCTGTAACAAGGCCGGTATCGCTCAGAAGCGACGTCGAAGCGTCGATATTGTAGACAAGGCCGCGTTTCTCGCGCAGCTCCACGTTGAGCAGCGAGTTCATCCCCGGGCCCCCGAGAATATTAGTGACGAGCTCGGTTGCCATGCGCAACGGTGAATCGAGACCACCGGTGCGCGCCCCTGTGAGGCAATGGGCCTGATGGAGTCCGCGGTTGCGGCGGATGGCGAACGGAGCACAGGGGGCGGGGGTGACACGCCGACGGTCGGTCTCGGGATTCGACAGCGATCCGAGATGGCGCTCCACGAGGCGCTCTATTGCGCCGCGCCGGGCGTCCCCCTGATAGAAGAACACCATGTGGCCCGGTGTGTAGAACCTGTCGAGAAAACGGCGGCAGTCCGAACCGTCAAGGCGCATGACATCGGTTTTGCTGCCGAGTATATTATGGGCCAGCGACGACCCTTCGTAGACAAGTTCCTCGAAGTCGTCGAAGATACCCTCGCCGGGGGTGTCGAGATATGAATCTATCTCGTCGCAGACAACCTCCTTCTCCTTGTCGACCTCGCGCGCCGGAAAGCGCGAATTCTTGATCAGGTCGGCGATAAGATCGATGGCGCGGGCGGCATTGCCGCGGGGCGCCACGGCATAGACGAATGTCTCTTCCTCGGTGGTGTAGGCGTTGAGCTCGCCGCCGACAGCTTCCATGCGCCGGTTGATGTCGGACGCGCGCCGCCGGTCGGTGCCCTTGAAAATGGTGTGCCCGACAAGATCGCCCAGACCCTCTTCGCCGGCACTCTCGTCGCGACTGCCGACATCGACGGCGAGACCGCAAATTTCAACGGGCGACGTCAGGCGTCGTAACGCCAGACGCAGCCCGTTGGGTAAGGTCTGATAGTCGACTGTCATCACTGACGGCCGTCGGTGGCCACGCTGCGGTCGATTTTGCCGACAAGTCCGCGGAGAACCTTGCCAGGCCCGACTTCGATAAATTCCGTTGCGCCGTCGGCGATCATGTTCTGGACACTGCGGGTCCAGCGCACGGGAGCTGTGAGCTGAGCGACGAGGTTGGCCTTGATTTCGGCAGGGTCGGTGTGGGGTTTTGCATCGACATTCTGATAGACGGGCACACGTGGTGTCGAGAACTCAGTGGCTTCGATAGCTGCGGCGAGCTCCTGACGGGCAGGCTCCATCAGCGGCGAGTGGAAGGCGCCTCCGACAGGCAGACGGAGGGCACGCTTGGCG
>DBGBEM010000142.1:0-13626 GCA_048477235.1 Muribaculaceae bacterium
GAGAGGCTATCAGGATACTATGCCGACAGAGAATCGTAAGGCTTGATGACAAATGGAAATTAGCCGAGGCCTCAAGCAAAGACCGAGCCAAGCTTGAGGCACTCGGAATTCCTATTACGTAATTCCATTGCTGAATTATGGTTTAAGCCAATTCTTGGTTGTCTCTATTGAAATTAACACTCCCAGAAATCCCATTATAACGCTGACCCAGATACCCCAGAACGCAGCTTTCATCGATTTTGTATAATGGAGGTCATCCTGATGGTGAGATATTTTTCTCATCAATGCTTCGGTACCTCTATGGGAATTTTCAATAATTACAGCCATTCCCATACGCTTTTCATCAACCGCACCGGAAGAGCTGTTGTCTAATTTCCAATGAGTATTTTGTGGAGCAGATAAAATAGCATTGAGAAATACATGCATTCCAAGGAGATTATCACAGTTTCTGTAAAACTTTTTGATTGATTTACGTCTTGTTTTCTTATTGATTTTCTTTTTTCCGTCTCCTTGAGGGTGTTTCTCTAAATAAAGGAAATCTTTATATGTCAGATATACCTCATTGACCATGTCAGAGAATCCATTTCCCATTTTCGTTAGAAAATATTCTAACGCTTTATTGTTTCTGCTTCGCAGATTTATATCTTCTTTTGGATAGAAAGGTATGTTGTGTGGGTTTACTATATCATGGTAATGATGATTATGGAAATAAAGATGTAGCATATTGAAAATATCCTTGCCAAAAAGGCGAAGAACATTGTCAAGATCCAGGTCAGACTCGCCCTCTAAAGATATTTTGAATTTTGCAATTCCGCATGGCAAATACTCATTAAGCCTATAATTAAGACGTATAGGCTTATATCTCATTTCAAGTTTAGGGGCAAATATATTTTGTCGTTTCTTAAGATTGGCACTATTGAAATTGCTGATAAACAGTTTTTCATTAATCTCCTTTTCAATAGAGGTTGATTTTCTCAAACGGTTTTTCCAGTCTTCAAATTTTATCAGGCACTGGTTATACCACTTTTTTGAATACAGTATCGAATGAATTTCAACAGTAAAATCAAGGTCGTTACACACATCCTCTTCTTTGACGCATTCAAGTCTATCGGGATTGCTGATTTCAATTTTAATTTGATTGAACTCAGCCGGATCAATAGTCTGGATTCGCCGGAAGGATTTCTGCGACTTTATAACTTTTAGGAATGGCTGCGCCATAGCAGTAAGCCAGCATATCATTACTGCTGTCTCAAGTGTTTCTTTAGCCTTTTCTTTAGGTTGAGCGCTCATGATATTATAGGCTGTTCCCCTAAAATATGATACGAGCACTTCCACAAGTTTAGCGAAAAGAGCTGCGAATATCAATTTTTTTATAAAAACCTTAAGACACTTCCTCATCTATGTGTCTTATCCTATTTCCTTCAATGAGACCTTGGCTTTAGGGCTTCCTTTGTCTGACGTTTTTTCTTTTCCTTTGGAAAAACGGAATCGGCGTGCGGCTTTCAGATTGAGGTTTTCAGCTCGTTCAAACGCAAATTTAGTCGCCACCCATTCTTTTACGGTTACACCTGATTGGCTTGTTTCGCGTTGCCCCGGCATGCGCACAGGTTCTCGAATCAGACCTGCCGAGACAAATGTCTCATATTGTCTGAGCGAAATCCATTTCACGAGATCTTCCTTTCGCCCATACTGGTTTGTGATTACAACTTGTATGGCTTCTATTCTTGTGCACATAATGTATTCTCCTTTATCGTATAACGCTCAGATTTGCAGATTGTTGCGTGATAAGCGGGAGAAGATGTCCTTTAATTTGAGCGCAAAATTACTACAATTATTTGATACTTACAAACTTGAAGCTGATATTCGCTCGATTCTTTTATATGTTCTTTAACACATTCCTGATGATGCTGCTGCCGGAAAGGGTGCTTAAGAACCTTTTTCAGGTGGTGCTGACGTTGATGGAGTTGCCTTTTTTTGTGCCGTCGGGGTGCTTTCGCTTGTTCAGCTCACCCACTATCAGCCCATGAAATCGAATCGCTGGTAGTTGATTGTGGGTCAGCTTCGCTGCCAAAGCGCTTCGCGGTGACAAACCCTCGGGTTTCCCTCTGTCTGTCGTAAAAACAAAAGGAGCCACACGAGGTAGCTCCTTTTTGTTTTGCGGAAAGACAGGGATTCGAACCCTGGGTACCCGAAAGGGTACAACGGTTTTCGAGACCGTCCCGTTCGACCGCTCCGGCATCTTTCCTTTGGCGGTTTTGCGGTCACAAAGGTAGCGACTTTTCTTATAACCGCCAAAATTTTTCGCGGAAAAGCGAAAAATTAGGGTTTAGTCGCGTGAGCTTCCGAAGAATCTCAGCAGGTAGAGGAAGAGGTTGATGAAGTCGAGATAAAGATTGAGAGCTCCGATCGTGGCGAGGCGTCCGACCTGATTGGCCGGTGTGACCTGGGCGAGCTGCTTGATACGCTGGGTGTCCCATGCTGTGAGGCCCACGAAGATAAGCACGCCGACGGCCGAGATTATCCAGTCGAGTCCGCTGCTGTGGAGGAAGATGTTGACGACCGACACGATGATCAGTCCGAAGAGGGCCATTATAAGGATGGAGCCCCAGCGGGTGAGATCCTTGACGGTGAAGTAGCCGTAGACGCTCATTGCGCCGAAGGTGGCGGCGGTTATGAAGAATGTCTTGGCTATCGAGGTGTGGGTGTAGACGATGAAGATCGGTGTCAGGGCAATGCCGTTGACGAGGGCGAAGATGTAGAAGAGAAGTGTGCCCGTGGCGGTCGACATTTTCTGGATGGCTCCCGAGATGGCGAACACGAGGATCAGCTCGACGATGAAGAGGCCCCATATCGCCCATGAGTTGGCCTGCATGAACGACCAGAAGACCGGGCTGTTATAGCAGCCGAGGGCGGTGAAAGCGGTCACCAGAAGGGCGAGCGTCATTTTCAGATATACGCGCCGTATGGCTGACGAGGCGGTGGCGATGTCGGTGGGAGAGTAACCCTGATAGGTGTTGTTGTTGAAGGGAGGAGGGGTATTGATCATATTTCTTTGTTGGTTGTTTTCTTATATAACGTTGGGATAGGGGGATATGTTACATTCGTTCGGGCACTTCGATACCCAGCAGGCCCATGGCTGTTCTGACGGTGTCGGCCGTGGCGCGGCTCAGGGCGAGTCGCAGCGAGCGGCGGCCGGCGTCGGGCTCGGAGAGCACGGGGCAGTCGTGGTAGAACGAGTTGTAGAGCTTGACGGTGTCGTAGGCATAGTTGGCGATCAGCGCGGGACTGTAGGTCTGTCCGGCGGCTCTGACGACTTCGGGGAATTCGGCGAGGGCCTGAATGAGGGCAGTCTCTTTTTCTCCGGTCTCGACGGTGGCGTAGGGAACAGCTTCGATGCCTTCGGCTTCGGCCTTGCGCAGCAGCGAGCGTATGCGGGCGTAGGTGTATTGGATGAAGGGGCCCGTGTTGCCGTTGAAGTCGATCGACTCGCGCGGGTTGAATGTCATGTTCTTGCGCGGATCGACTTTCAGAAGGAAGTATTTCAGGGCGCCCATGCCGACGATGCGGGCTATTTCGGCACGCTCTTCTTCGGGAATGTCTTTCAGTTTGCCCATTTCGGCGCTGACTTCGGCGGCGTCGGTGACCATCTTGGCCATGAGGTCGTCGGCGTCGACAACGGTTCCCTCGCGGCTCTTCATTTTTCCTTCGGGAAGCTCAACCATTCCGTAGGAGAAATGGACGAGGTCTTTGCCCCATTTGAATCCGAGACGGTCGAGCAGGAGCGACAGAACCTGGAAGTGGTAGTTCTGTTCGTTGCCGACAACGTAGATCATCTTGTCGATGGGATAGTCCTGATAGCGCAGCTTGGCGGTGCCGATGTCCTGAGTCATGTAGACCGAGGTGCCGTCGGCGCGGAGCAGCAGTTTGTGGTCGAGACCTTCGGCGGTGAGGTCGGCCCATACGCTGCCGTCTTCGCGGCGGTACATGAGCCCTTTCTCGAGCCCTTCGAGCACTTTGGCTTTGCCTTCGAGATATGTCTGGCTTTCGTAGTAGATCTTGTCGAAGTCGACACCCATGGCGCGGTATGTCTCGTCGAAGCCGGCATAAACCCAGCTGTTCATCTTCTCCCACAGGGCGCGCACTTCGGGGTCGCCGGCCTCCCATTTGCGCAGCATCTCGCGGGCCTCGAGCATCAGCGGCGCTTCGTTTTTGGCTTCCTCCTCGGTTTTTCCGGCCTCGACGAGGGCTTTGACCTCATCTTTATAGTGGCGGTCGAAAGCTACGTAGAAGTCGCCGATAAGGTGGTCGCCCTTCTTGCCCGACGATTCGGGAGTCACGCCCTCGCCCCATTTGAGCCATGCGAGCATCGACTTGCAGATATGGATTCCGCGGTCATTGACAATGTTTGTCTTGACAACGCGGTTTCCGCAGGCCTGAAGAATGCGGCTGAGGCTGTAGCCGAGCAGAATGTTGCGCAGATGGCCGAGGTGGAGCGGCTTGTTGGTGTTGGGGCTGGAATATTCGACCATAACCAGCGGGCTGTCGGCGCCGGCAGGTGTCACGCCCCAGTTTTCGGTCGTGGAGATATGTTCGAGCACGCTGTTCCAAAACGACGGCTCGATTACGATGTTCAGGAATCCTTTGACTGTCGAAAAGCTGCTGACGGCCGGCTCGTTGTCGGCGAGCCAGCTGCCGATCTCGTTGCCGACAGCTTCGGGAGCTTTGCGGGCGGCCTTGACGAAGGGGAACACGACGACAGCGACGTCGCCTTCGAATCCTTTGGCGACATCAGAGAGCTGGACTGCGGCGGGGTCGACAGTTATTCCGTAGAGCTCGCCGACGGCACGGGCAACTCCCCGGGCCAATATTTCTTTTATTGACATATCGGTTTGATGGTGTTAGCTTTGAAACCGCAAAGTTACGGATTTTTTTCGAAAGGCGCGTCGCTTAATCGCGCTGCCAGGGCTTGTCGGCGACGCCGGCGGCGGAGTTGAGAGCACGGGCATAGGCAAACAGCCAGTCGCTCAGACGGTTGACGAATCTGACGCAGCGTTCGTCGAGCGCGGCGTCGCGCCCGAGGGCGATTATGCGGCGTTCGGCGCGGCGGCATACGGTGCGTGCTATCTGGGCTCGTGCCGAAGCGGCCGTTCCGCCCGGGAGAACGAAGCAGTGCATCGGCTCGACGGCGGCGTCGAGCCGGTCGATAGATTCCTCGAGACGTTCGATATGGGCGTCGGTCAGTCCGCGGCATTCTTCGGCGCCGTCGGTGGCGAGATAGCCGCCGATGTCGAAGAGGCGGTTCTGCACCATATAAATGATGTCGGGGGTGTCGTTGTCGGTCGCCTCGGCGGCGAGCAGTCCCATCCACGAGTTGAGTTCGTCGACGGTTCCGTAGGCTTCGAGACGCACGCTGTCTTTTCCGATGCGCTGTCCGCCGACGAGCGATGTTGTTCCGGTGTCGCCGGTGCGGGTGTAGAGCAGGCTTTTCTTTGTCATGGCTGATAGTTTTTTATGTATGATGGCAAAGTTAACAAATATCTGCGGTTTTAGGTTCGGTTTGACGCAGGCAGCCGAAAAAAACGAAGGGGCGCGCCGCGCTGAAGCCATGCTTCGCCGAGGCGCGCCCCCTGAATGGTTGTCGGATTTATCTCACGGCAAGTTTTATGGTTGTCGTGCGGTTACCTTCTGTTTCGATGACGAGCAGATAGATTCCCTGAGTGAATCCGCTGAGGTCGAGGCATTTCTCCGTGCCGTCGAAGGTTTTCAGGCTACGGCCAGAGAGGTCGTAGATTGTGGCGCGCGAGAAGTCGCCGCGGACAATCGTGTAGCCGGGCGCGGGATTCGGCCAGACTGAGATTTCAGAACCGTTGAGGCTGTTGAGACCCGTTTCTCCGAATCTGACTGTCGCGGGGGCAGATTCCCCTGAGGCATAAACGGCTTTTACCTCTGCGGTATGGGCACCTTTGGCGACGTTCGACAGCATGAACGAGCAGTCGGTTGTGCGGGCGAGCTCTTCGCCGTCGAGCGAAACGGCGTAGATGACTTCAGGGCCGCTGACGGCGGTGTTCATCTCAAAACCGTTGCCCGAAGAAATCTCGACGTTGTCGATGAAGAGCGTGAATCCGTCGGGCGATATGCAGTTGATGGCTACGTAGCGGGCGGCGGCCGGAACTGTATATTCGAATTCTGTCCAGACTTGCATCGGAACGTCGACTCTGTCAGCAATCCAGGTGAAAGACATGGGATCGGTGTCGGTTGTCGAGTAGCCGACGCGGATCACTTCGCCGTAGGTGCGCGAATAGCCTCGCGCCATGAATTTGAGCGTGAAGTCGTTGTGGTAGGTCAGTCGTGGCGATATGAACCAGTCGTCGCTGCCGCTGTAACCGGCGAAGCTTGCCAGTTCGGCATCACCTTCATAAGGGATTGACGCGCTTCTCTGGTCGGCCATCGACGGGGTGGTCATCGAGGGGTTGAAGACCATGAAAGAGCAGGGCTGCGTGCGTCCGGGGAAGGCGAAGTCGGCTTCGGCAAAGGTGCGCGAGGCGTCGGCGTCGCGGTAGATCCATCCTACGTTTCCGGGCGATGCCACGGTAAACGGCTCATGGTCTTCGAAGCCGTCGAAAATTTCGCCCGACTCGTTCCATGTGAACAGGAATCCCGATTCGAAGTTGCCCGAAAGGCTCGTGTTGACGGGCGTGGCGATTATTTCCTCAAGCTCGATGTTGTCGACAGCGTCTTTTGTGGCAATAAGATCGGCCGTTTTGCTGACGGGTGTGTAGCCCGGGAGCGATACCGTCAGGTTGTAATTGTCGCGCCAGATTTCCGGGAATGTCACCAAACCTGATTCGTCGGCGCTGGCCGAGCGAGTGTCGGCCGGATCGGCTCCTTCGATTTTTACCGAGGCGCCGGCTGCGCTGCCTGAGGTCGAATTCGTCGACAGATGAAGTGTCAGCGAGCCGATCATGTCGCGGACAATATAGTTGCTTATCGTCCTGGCCGACTCCGAGCCGTCGGGGTAGTGCGACGAGACGGCGTAGCGGTAGACTCCTGCCGGGGCGTTCTGCCACGTAGCGTCGCTGAACGACGTCGTTGTCAGTGGCGCGCTGTTGAGCGATGTCCAGTCGTCTGAGCCATAGCCCGAGGCGCGCCATACGTTGTAGGTGCAGATTTCGGGAGTGTCAGAAGCTGCGGGTTTCATTCCCTCTGCTGACCATGCATTGCCGGCCGCTCTGATCATCAGGTTGCCCGACAGGGTCTCGCTGTCGAAATATGCGAAATCTCCCGAGGAATAGTCGGTTGAGAAAGCATAGGTATTCTCCCTGAAGGGGAATGACTTGTGGTCGCCGTCGACTCCTATACCGTGGAAGCCCGGATAGTTCAGGGCTACGAAGCATCCGCGCGGAGCGTCGACAGGATTCTCAAGAGTGAGCTCCGTCCACTGTCCGTCAGTGTTCCTTACTGCGCGCTCGCTGTAGAGCATGGTGCCCGTGGGGTTGCCTTCTTTGTCGAGGTCGTAGATATAGACGTTGACGGAGTTGTGGGGGCCTCCCTCCGAGGTGGTGAACCAGCTGATGCTGTTGAGCGTCATCGGGGTTCTGAAAGCAGTTCCGATAACAATAGTTCCGATGCTTTCCGAGAATCCTATCTGGGTGTCGGCCTTTCCGGAGTCATAGATGAAGTCTGTCTCGGCCGACGGGCTGTCCCATGTCAGCGAGGCGGCGCCGTCAGAGGCTGCTACGGTGATTCCGGCCGGAGCGAAATGGGCATATCCGAGTGTTATGTCGCCCATATTTCTGTCGGCATTGAGATTGAAAGTCTCGGTGTAGTCGACATATCTGTCTTTCGATACGGTAACGGTGGTTTCGTCTGAGACAACCACGTCGCTGAACGAGAAAGTGCCGTCGGTATTGGAGGTTGTTGTCAGGTCGGCATATCCTGCGAGGGCAATATCAGCTTCTCCGACGGGGTTTCCGTCGGGAGCAAGGACCCGGCCGCTGACCGAGTGGACGGGCAGCTTCTCGATTCTGATTGTGGTCGAGGCATCGTTGTCACTGACGGTTATCTTCGCGGCTTCGCTGTCTTTATAGCCGAACATTTTTGCCTGAATCGAGAACTCGCCGTTCGGAACGAAGTCGAAACGGAAAGAGCCGTCGGCGCCCGATTTTGTCGAGGCGCGGATTTCGGGAATGGCGACTTCGGCGCCTTCAACCGGGTTGTTGCCGGCGTCGGTGACGAAACCTGTCACGGCGGCGCCTCCCGACCTCATCATGAACGTCACGCAGCTGTTGCCGGTGCGGTTCTGATAGGAAGACGAAGTAATGTCGAACTGGTTATAATCGTTGCCATAGACGATGGCCTTGTTTCCGGCGAGAGGGCTCGTGTAGTAGGGCTGCGACATGCTGAGATATTTCCGGTCGGCATCGGCAAGCGACGTGACAATGAGCATGGCGAGATTTCCGCCTTCATAGTCGAAAGCGTTCTGAAGCTCGAAGTCAAGCACTGTCTTGCTGCTGGATATGTCGATATGGCCGTCGAAGACGAGAGCGTATTCGTCAAGCGGAATCCAGCCGTCGGCGTTCGATACGCGGTCGGTGTTCGACAGATAGATCTTGACATCGGCGTTGGTGAGGTCGGAATAGCAGGAATAGCTTGTCAGGATATTGCTGATGCGCCCGCGGGGTATTCCGATTTCGTCGGCCGAGTAGATGTTCTGTGTGGCGCCGAACTTGTCGTAAAGGTTGAGCGGATGATACGATGATGTTGATTCGCGCTGGCCGATAATGACCTCTTCGCTCGAACCGAGCGGAAGCATCGTTATGGCAAGGGCCGGACTTGTGTTGTCGGCTTCGATCATGTCGTTGTCGGCTTTCACGCGGCCGCAGATGGCGCTGACGGCGGCTCCGTAGGGGAAGCCGCAGGCCACGGAGATGTTTGCCGATTCGCCGCTCGCAAGGGGCTCTGAAACAACGGTAGAGGCGAGTATGGTTCCTTCGTTGTCGATGAGCTCGACAGTGTAGGAGCTGACAGTCTCCGATCCTTTGTTGTCGACTGTGACAGTGTACTTATAGGTGCTTCCCTCGATGGGCTTTGCGTTGCCGGTGACAGCCGAGGCCGAGAGATTGCGCGCAGCCAGTTTTTCGATGCTTATTCTGTTGAGATAGAACAGCGAGGAACCTTGCGGAGCAATGTCGCGGATGGCAATATTGCAGTCGCCGATACCCGCTCCGGTAGTGAAGGTGAATTCATTGTCGGCGAAGCTCGATGAACGGTGTATTTCGATGCTGCCGATCTCCTGAAGCGGAGCCGAGGTGTCGGATTCCGACAGCAGGTAGAATTTCAGAGGATGGGTGCCGTTCGCCATTGTGTTGAGCTTCACCTTATAGCTCGATTTCGGCTCGAGTTCGAACAGATTGCTGATGAGCCAGTCGTCAAGAGCGTATTGTGCGGCCGAAATATATGCGGCGTCGGCCTTAGCCCAGTTTATATACATCTGAGTCCAGGAGTTGCCGTCGCTGTTGCCGTCGTAAGGAGTCCATTGGCCGAAGTCGTCGGTCGAGAATTCGCAGGTGTATGGTGCGCCGAGTTTCGGGCCGAGAGCCACTGTCGGGCTGATGGCGGCTTCTGATGTTCCGCAGCTGCTTGTCGTTGTGATGGCATAGTGATAAGTGTCAGAGACTTCTGCGCCCGAATCGCTGCATTCTGTCTCTGAAATGTCAGAGGCTATGACTTTTTCGTCGGGATAGCGCACAACAGTGTAGGTGAACGACTCGGGGTCGCACCATCCGCCGTTGACACCTGTCGAGGCAGGTTCCCACGATATTCTGGCAGAGTTCGGAGTCAGGCGTTCCACGGTTATGCCGGTAGCCGGTGCCGGAATGTCGCGTCCGACGAAGACTGAGACTGCGGCCGCTGCGCCGGCGCCATTGTTGTTGTAGGCTGTTATGAGCCATGTGTGGGTCGCGCCGGTGACGTCGTCTATTACGTCGGTGAACGAAGAGCGTTTTCCGGGTTCGGCGTCGGTGACGTTTCCGACTATGACACCGTCGCGTTTGATCTCGACTTTCGAGATGGTTTTCAGCGGCTCGCCGCCGAATGTCTCGGAGGGATTTGTCCACGATATTACGGCTTTCATTTCGCCTCTGTCATCCGCTATGGCCACGGGGCTCTCCACCGGCGCCGGACAGTTGTCGGGAGCGGCGAAAGCGGGGATATACAGACCCGCTATCTGGTTGTCGCCGAAGTCGTTGCATCGGGTGATGGCGCCTGTCGACGTGTTGACCTTGGCGACGAAACATTCCGACAGCTCTATCGAGCCGCTTTCGTTCAGGCGGCGCGTCGTGGCTATCCACCAGAGAGTGCGTGTCCCGTGGTCGAACTCCATGCTCTGGAATTTCTCGGGGTGTTGGCCCGTGCTGCCGATGACTCTTACTTTTCCTGTAGTTTTGTCGATAGAGCAGAGGTCGCCGTCAAAGCTGATGGCGAAGAGATTCCCCGAGTAGTCGGCGGCGAGGGTGAAGAACTTGCGGTCGAGATTTGCCACGAGGTGCGATTCGGCGGTTTTCAGATCAATTGTGAAAAGAGCCGAACGGGTGTCGTCGATTCGCGATATGGCATACATTTTCGACTCTGACCGGTCGTAGGTCATGTCGTTGATAAGGTTAGTGTAGCCGGTGAGCTCACCGATGGTTTTGTAGGTTCCCGCTTCGAGGTCTACACGCACGAGTTCTTTGGCGACTTCGATGCTGCCTATCATCTGCGACGCTGCCACATAATAGGCGTCGTCGCCGTAGGCACCGGCGGTCGACGTTTCATAATAGCCCACTGCGCGTCGGAAAGTCGGTTCCGTGTCGCTTTCGAGGTCGAACGCGACAATGTTGTTTGTCATCGCCGACTGCCCGGAGCTGAAAGCAAGAATGCCGTATGCGGTATTGTTTATGGCCGCCCCGGCATCAGCTCCGAAAACAACCGATGTCAGAAATAGAATGACGCCGGCCAGAAACTGATAATGACATCTCATAATGCTGAATTAAATAGAATGATTGTAGGATGATAACAGGATTATTAGCAAAAATAACGATTGGCCGATACGAATCCAATTCCGCGCGCTATTATTTATCATAAGATAAACTTTTTTTGGCGTTTAATGATTACTATTGCGCGTTTTTAGGACAATGGCTCCCTAAATTGCGGTATTGGCCTCTGTCTGCCGACAAAATGTTACGGATAATATCGGCGGTTAATAATTATTGCGGTCGAATTGCCGTTGTCTGAACATAGAGACCTCTGTTTGTCCCTTAACCTATGAAGCCCGGATTATATGAAGCCCGATGACAAGATAATCGACAAGATCAAGAAGATTATGTCGGAAAACGAGAGCTTGTATAAAGTCTCGCCTTCACTCTTCGACCCTCTGTTCGAGGCTGGAGAGATTGTGACATTCCCCCGCGGATATATGATAATGAAGGCCGGGCGCCAGCTGCGCGACGTCTACGTGATTATCGACGGTCTCGTAGGCTCGTTCTATGAGAGCGGCTCGAAGGTCATTCTCCACGGTCTCGCAACTCCGGGAACGCTGCTTATCCACGGCGCGTCGTTTTTCAATGTCAAGCCTTCATTCATGCATTGGGAGGCCGTTGTTGCCACAACAGTCCTGCGTGTGCCCGACAGCTTTATCCGTGAATATCTCCACAGTTGCCATGAATTCGCCATCTGGATGTACGGCATGGCCGAGAATGTTATAATGTATAGCGAAGACAAGGCTTTTATATTGTCGGACAGCGCCGAACATCGCTATATAAAGCTTTACGAGAATTTGCCGCGGCGAGTGTTCCGCGAACTGCCTTCGCGGATGGTGGCGCGCTATCTGGGCATAACCGAGCAGTCGCTCTCGCGCATCAAGCGTTCTGTCCTGAAGAACCATCCCAACAAGGAGGACTGAGGCCGCGAGCGCCGTTTTTATATGATTTTCCGCCCTTAATGAGGGCGTGTGCCTCAATGCTATTCCTTTGCATTTATCATCATCATAAACGCTCTGGTGTAGGGACGTGCCGAAGGCACGTAGCATTGCAACACACTGATTACCAATCGCATGTGAAACGTGCCAAAGGCACGTCCCTACGCCCGGACAGGATAATTTGCCCGGGAGAATTTTAAGTTAATAGCATTGAGGCACGTCACTACGCCCGGACCCGTCAACATGCTTCCGATATTCTTAACTACCTCCTACTCTTTGTCAGTCTCAGGCGCCTGATAAACACAAGAGAGGCTGCGCCGTCGGCGCAGCCTCTGCCTGTTATCTGAGATATGTCGGGAGATTAGTCTTCGATTGTGCAGATCGAAACGCGGTTCCACGATTCCTCGCTGAACATGTTGCCGATGCCTTCGCCTTCAGCGGTGATGCGGTCAGCGGCGATCTTGTAGCGGTTGATGAGGGCGTTCTTGACGCTTTCAGCGCGGCGGTTGGCGAGCTTGATGTTGTTCTCGAGGTTGCCGTCGGGCGAAGCATAACCCTTGATGACTACTTTAGAGTTCTTGTGGTTCTTGAGGTAAGCAGCGATCATCTCAACGTTGGGCTGCTGGTCGGCTGTGATTGTCGAGCTGCCGATCTTGTAGAAGACGTAGCGGACGCTGTTGAGGTTGTTGTTGACCTCTTTCACAACCTGAGGCTGACGGTTCTTGCAGGCTTCGAGTTCGCTGGCGAGAGCGGCGTTGCTGGCCTGAGCGGTTGCGAGGGCTGCGTTAGCAGCGTTGAGCTGGCCGCGGAGGTCGTTGATCTGACCGTTGAGGTCGGCGATCTGGGCGCTGTAGTCGGGGCAGTCGAAGCAGGGGAAGCCTTTGCCGAAGTTATAGGTAACGCCGATTGCGCAGTTGAAAGTAGCTGCATTGGCGTTGTAGGCGGCAGAGGTCTGGGCTACGCCGGCGTCGCTCATGTTCCATACGATGGCGGGTTTGAGCGAGAGGGTCAGCGAAGGATTGACGTTGTAGTTGATGTTGAGGCCGACTTTGGTTGCGAAGTAGTTCCAGTCAGGAGCCTGGCTCTTTGCCCAGTATTCGTGGCCCCAGCCTGCGCCGAGGAGGGCTTCAAGACCGAAGTGACGGAAGTCACAGCTGTAGCCCATGAAGAGGTTTGTCAGGTTTATGGTTCCGTAAGCGCCGACATACTGGCTGTCGAAAGCGGTGTTGCTGCGCTCGAGGTTGTTCCAGCTTGAGGTATTAACGCCCCATGCGGCTTCGATACCGGCACCGAAAACATAAGAGATCTGCTTGTTGATGTGGATACCTACGGTTCCGCGCATATTGCCGAAGAAGGCGTGGTGGGTCAGGGGGGTGGTTACACCGCCGTCGAGACCGATCGACCAGTTCGAACCGAAGTTAGTGTGCTCCTGAGCTTGCTGAGCACTGACTGTCATTGCACCGGCAATGGCAACAGCCAAAAGTAAAACTTTCTTCATAATAAATGGTGTTTAACGTTGATAAATCGCCGCAAAGTTAATGTTTTGTAAATAGTTATCCAAAAATTGATTAAACTTTTTTTGAAAAATTTGACAAATCAATAGTTGAACCGGCTCATGTTGCGACCACGGCTCTTTCATTTAAGATTAGCTTGTATCGTGGAAAATGTTGTTA
>DBGBEM010000143.1:0-1562 GCA_048477235.1 Muribaculaceae bacterium
GACGCAGCGACAGTGTTGCTTCCGATGTCTTCTCGGTGCCGTCGCCGTTGTCGCCGGCGATGAACTTGAAGGTGTGGAGACCGCTGACGAGATTATTGGTGAAGTCAGCCTCGAAATTCACGCGAACACGGTTTATTTCGCCGGCCTCATTCTTATAGGTCATGAAGTTTATGCCTGCGGCGGCGAGGCGTGCGAGTGCCGATTCGCTGAGTGAGAACACGTCGGCTGTCGAGCTTCCGAGATAGTGCTGGAGGTTGGCGCTCTCGATAGTCAGCGAGCTGAGGCGGTCTACGGCCGAGATGAAGACGCATTTGCGGCCCATCTCGCCGGTTGCGGCTGCCTGTTCCTGGGCGATGTCGAAGTCTATGCCGAAGATTTCGGGAGCGAGGGTGATGACCAGCTCGTCTTCGACAACGATCTCGGTCTCGTCGACGGTGATGGTGAAGAAGGCAGCGCCGTCGTTGAACGTGCCGGGGGTGTGGCTGAAGTTCACTTTATATTCATATCCGCCTTTGGGAGCCTCGATGTCGGCTGTCTGGCTGTAGGCGTCGCCGTTGGGGGCAGTGCCTTCGAGGGTCAGAGTCAGCTTTTCGTTGTCGGCTTTCTTAGGCATCATGAAGTAACCCTTGCGGGCGTCGTGTCCCTCGTAGGTTATGCTCTCTTCGCCGTTGGCGACGGTGACAGTCCACGATTTCAGGGCGGCGTCGACCGATTCGTCGAAGCTGAGGCTTACGACAACGTTGGCGATATTGCATTTAACCTCGACTGCGGTCGAATTGCCTTTGGTGATTTCGAAGGGGGTGTAGCCCTTGAAATATTTCTTGTCGAACGAGGCGGCCACTGAGTCGCCGGCCCATGCTTCGGCCACGTAGCTGCCGGAGTGGAGGGTGACGGGATCGGTCGGCACGTTGTCAATGCCGTTGTACTGGCGCACGGGGCCTTCGCCCGGCTTTGTGATCCAGAGAAGGAGCGATTCGCCGTAGTCGGCGCGGAGCTGGTCAGCGTCGGCGCGCGATACAACCTTGACGTCGTTGCCTATTGAAGCTGTCAGGCTGAGGGTGCCTTCGCCGTCGCGCGGCCCGAACAGGTCGTCGGCACTACACCCCGCAAGCATCATCGACGAAGCTGCCACAGCAAGCAGTCCGAATGATTTGATATTCTGTTTCATTGTCTTTGTTTCTTTTGGGGTTAATTATTGCCTTTGGCTTCGAAGGTCAGAGTGCGCTCTTCAGTGTGGCCCTGGGCGTCGGAAACGGTGATGACGAACTTATGGATGGCCGGATAGATATTCAGCAGTGGAATGAATTCCGAGATATTGAAAGAAACGTCGTTCTGACCCTTGACCTGTTCGTTGCAGGGGAAGTTGAAGGGCTCGCCTCCGAGGGCGGCTTTCAGCTCGTCATTCATGTCGGCGAGGTCGAACTCGAGTGTGTGGAACAGCTCCATGAGCACACCTTTGAATTCGTCGTTGCCCGGAACGATCTTGACTTTCAGCGACTGAATCGAGTTGCCGCCGTCGGGATCGACTTTGACGTTCACGCGTCCGTCGAGGCCTTCCTTGG
>DBGBEM010000144.1:0-9848 GCA_048477235.1 Muribaculaceae bacterium
CCCGCGACCTGCCATATTTCATCAGCGACCTTCATCTCGGAGCTTCGTATATCGCCGACCCGCGAGCCCACGAGCGACGCATCGTGGAGTTTCTCGACGCTATCGAGCCGCGGGCCCGCGCTCTATATCTGCTCGGCGACATCATGGACTACTGGTGGGACTACGCGACGGTCGTTCCGCGCGGCTTCCTGAGGTTTCTGGGCACTCTCGGCCGACTGGCCGACCGGGGCGTCAGAATCTACTGGTTCAAAGGCAACCACGACATCTGGCTCTTCGATTATTTTCAGAAAGAACTCGGTGCTACAGTCATCGACGGCGCCCACATCGCCGACATCGACGGCCACCGCTTCTTCATGGAACACGGCGACGGCGTCGGGCGACGCTCAGCGGGCTTCAGGCTTATACGCGGCCTGTTCCGCAACCGGATAGCGCAGAAATGCTACGCCGCTATCCATCCGCGCTGGACAATTCCTCTGGCCCACGCCTGGTCGAGCCATTCGCGCATGTCGGCTACGGAAATGCCGGCGGAGCAGACCTGCGCTCCGCTCGTAGGCTTCGCGCGCGAGGAACTGTCACGCCGTCCCGACATAGACTATTTCGTCTTCGGTCACCTGCATTGCGCGCTCGAACAGGAACTCGGCGGCGGCAAAAAAGTCATTGTCCTCGGCGACTGGATAAAGCTGATGACCTACGCCGTCTTCGACGGCCACAAAATCGAGCTAAAGCATTTCACCGCTCAAAAATAGGTTCGTTTGAGAGGTCTGTTTCATAAAAAATATAAACAATTCTAAACGCGCTAACAATTTGTTATTTCACAAAAGGCTGTGAATACGGCAGTTATCTAAATATTTTCAAAAACACTGCTTAATAACATATAAAATTATTTTGCAGGTCGAAAATGTAGGCGTACCTTTGCAATACAAACCTGAAACAATCTTTTTTACCTTAGAAATTGTACCTATTGGAAACTCATAGAAAGGAGCAGCGTGATGTTGCTCCTTTTTATATTTAGCCCGTCAGACATTTCCGGGCATCGGCCCGAAACTAATTGCGGAAATCCGCGTCTAACAGATAGAACTTCAAACACAGATTGTTATGCGCGAACATTGGTATGTCTATCTGATAATTGCTGTAGTGGCAGCATTTCTGCTCTGGGTTTTCGACAAATTCGGAATTATAAAATCGAAGCCCCTACGTTACTTCATAGTCATTTTCATCGCCTCAATCGTATGCTGGGTTGTCTACGACCTCGCCATATCAGAGTTATAAGTTATCCAAGGCCCGCGACGTGTGCTGTCGCGTTTCGCGGCGGCGCGCACTGCCGTGGCTTGCCGCGAATTTGAAGAGTGTGCCGTGGTTGCCGACAGTTATCGCAATCGGTTGTAGAAATATCGCGCGTCCCGCGCTTGTCGTGTGCTCCCTGATATATCTTAAATCCTTGACGAACTTGCTTGAGGCAGGGTCGAATTTCGAGAAGCTTTTCTATATCCATAATTTGTAACAGAATATGAATCAGCCCCATATACGCCTTTCCCGTCATCCGTCAAGGTCTTAAACGATATTGGCGGCTTTATGCCGTAACTTTGCGATGTGAAAACCAACCGCAATACTATGCACAAGGAAACCGAGAATAAGAATGGCAGCGTGGCCGAGAAACGGATTTTCCCGTATGACTGGGAGGATTTTATCCAATGGTGTGTCAACAAGCAGGGGAAATCGGTAAGCACTGCCAAATCTTATCTTTCCTCTCTACGCACGGCCTTCACGTCGGAGTTCGACCTTGAGATGGAGAATCCTTTCGAAAGCCTGAGCAACGCTTTCCGTCGGCTCAGACAGCGCGATGAAGAAGCGTTCCGCGGTCTTGAATACGAGTATCAGTCGCTCAGGGGCTACAAGGAGCTGATGGAGAAATATTCCGATTTCATAATAACCGATAATGGCGAGATTCTGCCGGCGCCGGTCGACATGTGGCTGACGGCGACAAAAACCTACCTGAAATATATCCGCTGGCGCATCGACCGCTACCGACAGATTTTCGGCATGGAGCTGAACATATCCGACGATAAGGATCTCTTCCTCGATCTGCCGTTTTCGAAGGAATTCCGCCACTACCTGAAAACCAAAGGCAAAGGATATACCTCAAAATCTATCGACAGCTATTTCTGTAAACTCAGACGACTCTATAATCTCTTTTTCAGACGCATTCTAAAGCGCGACGTCATGCCCGATCTCGAGACCTATATCAAGCAGGGCCACTCGCTGACCCCTTTCCTTGAGAAGCTGGAGTCGAGAATCGATTTCGCTAAGGAAGGCCACATAGCGCCGGAGCTGACCGAAGACGATTTCGCGCGCGGAAAAACCGCTTTTATCCAGTATAAGGAGTTTATCGAGGATTTCTCGAGCAATCCCGACAAATATCCCACAGAACGGTATTACCCTGTCTGACATCCCCCATGGAAAAGAGCGAACGTTTCCCCGCCGAGGATTACCATATTGTCGGAGACCGGGCCGAGATCGAACGGATCGCCCGCAGTCAGGGATTTATCAATATCGGAATGGCGGATATTGTAAGCACACTGTCGGCCGATGCGACCAATTACATTACCAAAGGGGAAGCCGAAGGAGAAGACTGCGTTGTCAGGGCCATGAAAGAGGCCGTCGGGAAACTTCGCGCCGGTACCGAGCGGACAAGCCGTATGCTTTTCGACATCCGCATACCGAAACAACGCGATGCAAAGAGCTTCTCGCTGTCAAGCCTCGCAGCTTACCTCAACGAACTCGGCAAGAATATCGACATCTGCTGGGGAGCGGCTTTCGACGAGTCGCTCGGCCCGGGGGAAGCGAGAGTAACACTGATAGCATCGGAAAAATAAATCATTCACCTAATTCTCTTATCTTATGAAGTTAACTAAACATTATGCCAACGAAGGCTGGTTCAAACAGCTGTTCATCTTTACATTGCTGATGCTGTTCGCACCGGCCGTCGCGGTAAACGCACAAAGGATTTTTGACATTGACAATCCTGCGGGAACCTACATTATCACCGATTATCTCAACAATAAGATTACACTAAAGATCGGCAAAATTGAAAGACGCGACATTATAGGCGAAATACACGGCCGCGGCTCAGCCACTGTCAATGGCCGCACATTGATCGGCAATTGGCATCTGACAGAGATGGAGGGTAAATATTTCCTTTGCTTCAGTACATACGACAACGTAAACATGAAATACAGCTTACCTTCGGAGACTATCAAATGTGATCAGATTATAGTCTCGGAAGATGGCAGAGTATCGTATAACATTAGCGAACTGCTAAAGAACAACTCCGACTATATAAAGGCCAGACGTGCGACTGCTACGAAGTCGGGCGCCAAGAAATCAAAAAAACGCAAATAACAACCATGAAAACTACTGCAATGAGGCACCTGATTGCCATTGTCGCATGCATGCTTTCGGGCATCCTGACATCAAATGCCGCCAAGGGCCTGTCGACCAATAGCATGGATATCGCCACTAAGAAATATGAGGCTGCCGGCAATCCCTCATCGGAAACGAACTGCCTCAGAGAAACTGACTTTGTGGCGGTCGGAGAATTCGGCCCATATCTTCTGGACGAAGAGACCCTTGTGAGGGAGCTCAAATCAAAAGGATTTTCAGTCGAGACCTTCGGGCCACCGGCCGATGCTGAAGACGATATGGCCGTTTACATTATGCTCAAGGCGACGCGAAACGACCGGAGCAATCCCGCTGTTGTCATGCTCATCAACGGCGAAGACCGCTTGTTGGCGATAGGCCTCTCGGACGCCAAAGAGATTGAGGCGTTCGCCAAAGAGCTGCGCAATAAGAATTACAGCGAAGAGAACGGAGTCTTTTTCCACCCCGACTGCAATATGAGCAAGATTGCCGTTAAATTTTCAGGCAATCAGATCCATATCATCCAGCCTTTTGAAATGGTTCCCGACGACTTCTGATTTTTACATATCTGACCTGTCGAGCTGTCGGACCTGTCGGAATTGTCTGACAGGTCCGATAGATTAGAAGATGAGGAGCAGGGCGAGGTAGACGACGACAGCGGGAACGACGAGCAGCAGCGAGTCGATACGGTCGAGGATGCCGCCATGACCGGGGAGAAGATTCCCGGAATCTTTCACGCCGACTGTGCGCTTGATAAGCGACTCGACGAGGTCGCCCCACGTTCCGAAGACGCCGACAACAAGGCCCAGACCGGCAAGCTCGGCCCACGAACGCGCGTCGAACGAGCCGGGGAAGCCGAAACGGAAGAGGAAACCGGCAGCTACGGCAAACAGAAGTCCGCCAAAGAATCCTTCCCAGGATTTCTTGGGCGATACGCGCTCGAAAAGACGGTGACGTCCGAACTTCGAGCCTACGAGATAGGCACCGGTGTCGCTGAGCCATATCATTATAAAGACACCCAACAGAAGCGCTACGCCCTGACGGGAGTTGTAAACCAGCGACATCATGGCTATCGGCAGCGCGATGTAGACCTGCGCTCCGAGCGAGCAGACGAGCGATCTTACGGGACAGCCGCGTTTCGAATAGAGCGTTGCCACAAGCCTGGCGATGATATATATCAGATACAAACCGCCCCACGCCGCCAGAAAGGGGAAGCTCGACCCCGTTCCGAGGCTGAAGACGACCGAATCGAATCCGTAGACGAGCACAAGCGCGCCGGCAACGTCGAGCAGATGCATCGCGAGGCCCGCTCCCCCCTCATGCCTGTCGACAAGATGGAGGAACTCATTGACGGCAAGAGCCGCCAGCAGGCAGCCCAACGCAGTGAAGAGCGTGGAGTTGATGACAATGCCGCACACTATGACGGCAACGTAAAGGGCGCCCGTGAGGCTTCGTAAGACAAGATTCTTCATTTGGTCAGCAAATATAGCGTTTGTCGCCGCGCGAAATCACTGCCACGTATAGTTTTTGACGTCGGAGCGGCGGAAACGGCGAAACAGGGTGAGAACAGGATGGATCAGCGTCAGTGGCACTACCGTCCAGAACAGCGGCGCGGCATCGAGAAGACGCGACAGGCGGCGCCACGTCACCATGACGGGAATCCACAGTCCGATCATGACGAGCAGCATCGCGGCGGCAGGCACCAGCGACGGCAGTCCGGCCACCACAGCCACTGCCGTTGCGGCGAGCCACAGCCACCATAACAGCGACATGAAGCCCCACATCAGCGGGGTCGAGCGGCGAAGATAGCGCCCGGTGAAACGTCGGGCGTCATAGTCGTCGCGCGCGGCTTTCTCGGGATGGCGTTCGAGATCCACAACCATCGCGTCGCGCGCTACCATGACGTCGGCAGGCGCCACAGAGGCCAGCTGCGACACGAATATGTCGTCGTCGCCATTGACAAGAGTCAGCGATTTCTCGAACCCGCGCTGTTCCATGAACAGCTGACGGGTATAGCCGAGGTTGTTCCCGTCGCCGCGGTAGGGACGGCCGCCGATGGCGGCGCCGAGCCACTGGGCCGCTGTGCGCACTGCGTCGAAAGCGCGCCGGCGGCGCGAGCCTTTCTCGACAGCGTCATCGGAGGCCCGAGGTATGCTGTAGCCGAGCACAACCTTGTTGCCGCGGGCGAAACCGAGAGCCATCAGGCGAAGCCACAGCGGCGACTCGACGCGGCAGTTTCCGTTGGTGAAGACCAGCCAGTCATAGCGCGCGGCCTTGACGCCGAGCGTTATGGCGAGCTTCTTGCGCGACAGATTCCGCGATGTCGCGGGCGCGTAGGTCATATAAAGATTAGAGTAGACATCCTGAAGCTGAGATACAACCCCCGGGGTCACACCCTCATCATCGTCGTCGTCGACAACGATAACCTCCATCGGAGCCGGATAGTCCTGCTCGAGAATCTGGGGCAGGAGTGTGCGCAGATTTGTCGCCTCGTGGCTCGAGGTGACAATAACGGTGACCGGCCGGAATGTCGCCTCAACCTCGACAGTGCCCGACGCTATGGCATTGTCGCGGCGTATGCGCCGCGTAACCCTGAGAAGTCGCGGAAGCAGCAGCGACAGAATCAGCACCGCAAACACCAGCGCGGCACCCGACGCGGCTATCGCGACAATGTCGAACTTCAGCGACAGCAGCTCTTGATATGGGAAAGTCATTGACAATATCGTTTTTTGAAGTTGCAAAATTACAAACTCTGCGCCAATAATCCTCTAAAGAATCGCTAAAAGAGCGTTAAGCCGCTCCGATGTTTGATTATTATGCTAACTTTCACTATCTTTGCGGCGCAAAAAATGGGGCTGCCCCGGGCGTCGGCGCTATAATAAAGGTGCCGATGCGCGCGTTTGTTATGTAACCCCCATATATTCAATAACTATCCGACATACTTTTTGCTGTAATGAAAAAATTCTTCTCAATAGCCCTGGCCCTCAGCGCCGCCGCTGTAATGCTGACTCTCGGCTCGTGCAGCACGCCGAAGGCCTCGATGACCTATTTCGAGAATATCGCGACAACTGACAACGGCCAGCTCGGCAACGTCGACTACGAACTGAAGATCGCCCCCGACGACAAGCTCGACATCCGCGTGACTTCGACCAACCCCAACGCCGCGCAGATTTTCAACATTCCTTCGAGCTACAGCACCGTAATGGATCCCAACACCGGCACTATGGTCCAGACCCCCGCCGGCAACAATATCGACTATCTGGTAAGCCAGTCGGGCGACATCAACTTCCCCATTCTCGGCAAGATCCACGTAGCCGGAATGACAACAACCCAGCTCGCCGACTACATCTATGACCACGTCAAAGACCAGATCGAAGACCCCATAGTAACCGTCCAGCTGACCAATTTCCATGTCAGTATCCTTGGCGAAGTCAACCGTCCGGGCAATGTGTCGGCCAACTCCGAACGTTTCACCATTATGGACGCCATAGCCCGCGCAGGCGACCTCACCCCATACGCCGTGCGCGACAACATTCTGCTCATCCGCGAGGAAAACGGAAAGAAGGAATACCATCATCTCAATCTCAACGACTCGAAGGTATTCACCTCGCCCTACTTCTATCTGAAGCAGAACGACATGGTTGTCGTGCAGCCCAACGACGTGCGCCGCAGCAATGTCAACTACAATGTCAACAACGGCTACCGTCTTCAGGTCACCTCGGCTATAATCAGCGCCTGCTCGGTAGTAGCGTCGCTGGCAATAGCCCTCTTCGTCAAGTAAGACGGGCCTCCACGCCGTTCCCTTTGACCTTTTACACAGTAATTCCACCTTCGAAACCAATATGAGCACCGAACGCGAAAAGCAAAGCGAAATAATCGACATCCGAGGTCTTCTCGGTGAATATGCCTCGAAATGGTATCTCTTCGTGGCCTGCATAATAATCTGCGCGGGAGCCGCATATATCTATTCCAAATCGCGTCTGCCGGTCTACGACGTAAACGCCAACCTTCTCATCTCGCAAGACGAAGAGAAGGGGGGAGCCGGAAGCCTGCTGAGCAACTTCGGCGACATCTCGTCGGTTTTCGGCAGCAAGGGCAAGGTCGACGACGAGGTTTTCATTGTCAAGTCTCACTCGGTTCTGCGCGAGACGGTGAAAGATCTCGGCATCAACAAACGCCACTACGTAAAGAAGAACCTCCTGCTCAACAAGTTCGAATATAAGGAATATCCCGTCGACGTGCTCTGCGAGGCATCGATTCCCGACACCCTCATGCACGCCATCCGCTTCAATGTCAGCGTCGACGACGAGGGGCTTGTCGATGTCAAGACGAAAATCGACCGCGAGACCGTCTCTGAAATCAAGGACGCCCGCTTCCCGGTCACCGTGAAGACCGACTTCGGCCGTTTCATTCTCAACAAAACGCCCTACTACGTTCCCGGCAAATCGCTGAAGACGACAATCGAACTCGACGGCTACAACGGTGCGGCCGAAGGTCTCTCCGACATTGTCGAGATCAACGTCGCCAACAAGAAGGCCAACGTCATCTCGCTCCACATGCTGTCGACCGACGTCGACTATGCCAAGGACGTCCTCAACGGAATCCTCGCCAACTACAACAACCGCGGCATAAAGGAGCGCACGGCCAAGTCGCAGAAGACGGCCGAATTCCTCGACTCGCGCCTGGCACTTCTGAGCTCCGACCTCAACGACACCGAGAACGGCCTCGAATCGTTCAAGCGCGAACAGGGGCTGACCGACCCCGAGGTCGACGTTGAGTTCAACCTCCGCAAGAAAACCCTTCTCGAAGGCGATCTGCTGAAGGCCCAGACCACCACCGAGGTGACGAAGATGCTTCTCGACTTCGTCAACGACCCCGCGAACGACTATTCGCTGATGCCCTCGACGGCCGTCACCGCCGACGCCGTGCTGGCCATCAACTCATATAACACCCTGATGCTCCAGCGCCTCGAACTGGCCCGCACGGCCAAAGGCCACAACCAGAACCTTTCGCGCATGGACGAACAGCTCGCTGCAATGCGCAAGAGCCTGCGCGAGAGCCTGTCGAAGAGCTACGCCGGCGCCCTCACCGCCCAGCGCGACCTTCAGGCCGAAGTCAACGCCGCAGACTCGCGCCTCGGCAAGATGCCCTATCAGGAGCGCATCTTCCGCTCGATCATGCGCCAGCAGGAGCTTAAGGAACAGCTCTACCTCTTCCTGCTCCAGCGCCGCGAGGAAACTTCGATGACTCTGGCCAACTCCATTCCGAAGGGCGTCATCGTCGACGAAGCCTATTCGCTCGTCGAGCCGCGCGGACTGAAGCGCAAGATGCTTCTTCTTCTCGGCGCCTTCTTCGGTCTCTGCCTCGCTCCGGCCATCATCTACATCCGCCGCTCGCTGCGCAACAAGTTCGAGAGCAAAGACGAACTCGAGAAACTCACAAAGGTTCCCGTGCTCGGCGAGGTATGCACCTCGCGCCGCAGCGGCAGCCTCGTCGTGAAGCCCGGCGGCTCGACATCTATCGCCGAGCTGTTCCGCCTGATAAGGACGAATCTCCAGTTCATGCTCCCCGACAAAGACAACAAGGTCATTCTGATGACATCGACCGTGTCGGGCGAAGGAAAATCGTTCATCTCGATCAACCTCGCCTCGTCGCTGTCGCTGCTCGAAGGCAAGCGCGTTCTGCTCGTCGGCATGGACATCCGCGCCCCGAAGCTCGCCGAATATCTGCCGCTCGGAACCGGCAAGCGCGGACTGACGGAATATCTCGCCTCCGACGCGATATCGCTCGACGACATAATAATGAAAGACGCCGTTCTGCCCAACATGGACATCATCGCCGCCGGCCCCGTTCCCCCCAACCCCTCGGAACTGCTGCTGAGCAAGAAGGTCGACGACCTGTTCGCACAACTGCGCACGATGTACGACTACATCATCGTCGACAGCGCCCCGGTCGGCATGGTGAGCGACTCCTTCTCGCTCGAGCGCATCTCCGACGCCACAGTCTACGTTTGCCGCGCCAACTACACCTCGCTGCGCGATGTCAAATTCTTCAACGACCTCTACGCCGACAAACGCCTCAAGAAGATGGGCCTCGTTGTCAACGGAACAAGCGCGAAGAAGGGCTATGGCTACGGCTACGGCGAGAACAGCGAGCATAACGGCAAAAAACGTCGCAAAAAATCTTAAAAAAACTTGTCGGAAAATTTGCTCAGTTCAGCCCAAAAGCGCTACCTTTGCATCTACTCAACAAACGTATAATTATCCAACCATAACAAAAACATCTATTACAATGGCTTACGTAATCACCGATTCATGCGTAGCATGTGGCACCTGCCAGCCCGTTTGCCCCGTAGAAGCTATCTCTGAGGGCGAAATCTACCACATCGATCCCGACACCTGCATCGAATGTGGCTCTTGCGCCGAGGTTTG
>DBGBEM010000145.1:0-1619 GCA_048477235.1 Muribaculaceae bacterium
TTCCACATTATGGTTATCATCGGCGGCTATCTGGTTGCGTTCCTCCTGCTCGTCATGATTGCCGTCTACAAGAAACCGTCGATGTTCGACCGGCGCTGGCTCCAGTGGCTCGGAATAATCTCGATTCCGCTCGTATGGATATGCAGTCAGGCCGGATGGCTCGTAGCCGAGTTCGGCCGCCAGCCCTGGGTCATTCAGGACATAATGCCCTGCAAAGCCGCCATTTCGGCCATATCAACAAGCGACGTCATCATTACTTTCGTGATTTTCGCTGTAGTGTTCACAGCCCTTCTCGCCGCTGAAATCAGCATTATGTGCCGCCAGATATCCAAAGGCTCGAAAGCCGATTATTCACCCTCTAACACCGCCGAAAAATGATAATCCATCTTCAGACCTACTGGTGGCTGCTCGTCAGCGTGCTCGGAGCAGTGCTCGTGTTTCTTCTCTTCGTTCAGGGCGGCCAGACACTTCTGCTGAATGCCGGCCCGCGGAAAGACCTGATGGTTAAATCGCTGGGCCACAAATGGGAGCTTACATTCACTACTCTCGTCACCTTCGGCGGTGCATTTTTCGCATCGTTCCCGCTCTTCTACTCGACAAGCTTCGGCGGAGCCTACTGGCTCTGGATGCTGATTCTTTTCAGCTTTGTATTACAGGCCGTGAGTTATGAATTCCGGTCGAAGAGCGGCAATATTTTCGGCACGCGCACCTACGACGTGTTCCTGTTTGTCAACGGATGCATGGGGACAATACTGCTCGGTGTAGCCGTAACGATGTTCTTCATCCCCAACGACTTCACCGTCGACATGAACAACCTCGTCGGAGCCCGCAGCAACGTAATCAGCCACTGGGGAGCCGCCCACGGGCTTGAGGCGATCTGCAATTGGTTCACGATTCTGATGGGCGTCATGGTTCTCTTTCTGGCCCGGACTCTCGCATCGCTCTATTTCATCAACAATATCGACGCCGACAGCGCTTTCTACAACCGCATGAAACGCTCCGTCGCCGTCAACGGCGCAATATTCGTGGTGCTCTTCCTCGCTTTCATGGCAGCGCTCCTTTTGAAAGACGGCTACCAGCTCGTCGAAGGAAGCCGCAATGAATTCGAAGTCGTCGCCATGAAATACCTGACCAACTACTGCACCCTCTGGTGGACAGCCGTCCTATGGGTTGCCGGAGTTGTCATGGTTCTCTACGCTCTCGGACGCACAGTGTTCTCGAAAAAACTTTATAGAAAAGGTATATGGTGGGCCGGGACAGGCACCATTCTGGTTGTGCTGACTCTTTTCTGGGTCGCAGGATACAACAACACGCCCTACTATCCGTCGGCCGACATGGCCTCGTCACTGACGATCTACAACAGCTCGTCGTCGGAATTCACCCTGACTGTGATGAGCTGGGTTTCGATACTCGTGCCTTTCGTTGCCGGATACATAGCATACGTATGGTATGCCATGGACCGCAAGGACAACAGCTGACCGACAAAACTGACTAAATAAAACCAACCTAAATCACAATTATTCATCATTATGAAGAAAATCTTCTCTGCAATTGCCCTTCTGGCAGCTGTGGCTTCAGGTAGCGCAGCTCCGGGCTATCATTCGATGAGGGTAAACCTC
>DBGBEM010000146.1:0-4205 GCA_048477235.1 Muribaculaceae bacterium
TTATGACCGCCGCCGACGAGCTTGCCGGACTTCTCGCAAGCCGCGGATTCGAGGTGCTCGAGGTGCTCGGCGCCGGAAATATCGACGACCGCATCCCTGAAATAATCAACACCCTGCCGAAGTGAAGCCTGTAAACAAAAAGATGCGCCGTGTCCTGACTGTTGTCGCCTCTGTGGCGATGGCGGTATGGCTGATCGCTGTTTTCTTCGTGGCCGACAACCACGCCTCGGAAGCCCTCTGCAAGGGAATGAGAATCGAGGTCAGCGACACGTCGCTGCGCCACTTCGTGACGGCCCGCGAGATAGCCCGCGAGCTCGGCACCCTTCCGCAGCGTTCGGCCGGGATGCGCCTTGCCGACATCAACACCGAAGAGATAGGGCGCCGGCTGGCTGGAATCGACAAGATCGAGAGCGCCAACGTAGTGAAACTCGCCGACGGGCGCGTGCTCGTCACCGTCACACCGCTGCTGCCTGTGGCGCGCGTTTTCGACGGCTCCGATTCATATTACGTCAACCGCGAGGGGAAACGCATCCGCGCCAATGCGCGCTATTTCTCCGACGTTCCCGTCATCACGGGCCATTTCCCGCGCGAAGACAGTGTGTTCACGCCACTGTCGCTCATGCCTCTGTTCGACTGGCTCAACGAACACGCCGAGACCTGGGGACGCTTCATAACGATGGTTAAGGTCGAATCGCCCAACGACGTGATTCTCATTCCCGCCATAACGGGCCACGTAATCAATATCGGCGCTCCCGAGGGTTTCGACAGCAAGTTCGAACGCCTCCGAAAGGTTTATCAGAAAGTGATACCGCTCAAGGGATGGAAATACTACGACACCCTGAGCGTCAAATGGGCCGGACAGCTTGTGGCCACGCGCCGCAGCAAACCTGTCGAACAGGTTGCCGCCGCTTCTGACGACGAAGACGAGACCACCGACGTGTCGACGATGCTCGCCGGCGAGGGGGTTGCTCCAGGACAGACCAAGCCGGGCCAGAAAGCCCACAACGACAAGCCCATTCCCGGGGCAGCCGCGGCCGAAAAGCCGAAGAAAGAGGATAAGCCCGACAGGAAGCCGGCTGAAAAGGAAAGCAAGAAAGACAATAAAAAAAGCAAAAATACTCATAACTGATGGAACACAAATATATAGTGGCTCTCGAAGTCGGCAGCTCGAAGATCAGAGCAGCCCTCGGAGAGGTTGACGACGCCGGAACCCTGACGGTGAAGGCTGTCGAGGAAGAGCGTCTTGTCGATTCGGTTCGTCACGGCGTAGTACTCAATGTCAGCGAAGTGGCTGAAGGCGCCCGGAAGGTGCTGAGGCGTCTCGAGAACCGCGAGGGGGGACGCACGATCCACAGCGCTTACGTCGCTATCGGCGGCCGCTCGACGATGTCGTCGCCCTGCGAGGTTGAGCGCCGCCTGCCTGTAGAGACGGTTATCAGCCGCGACCATATCAGCCAGATTTTCGCCGAGGCGCGCGACAAGGTGCTCAACGAGCGCGACGTCATGGAGGCCGTGCCGGCCGAATTCCGCATCGACGGACGCCCGACAACCAATCCTGTCGGTTCGATAGGACGCGAGGTGTCGGCGCTGTTCAATCTCGTCAGCAGCCGCCGTCAGCTCAAGCGCAACCTGAGCCACGCCCTCGAGAAGAGCCTCGGACTGAAGGTGAAAGGCTATGTTGTCCGTCAGCTTGCCGAGGCCGGGATGGTTCTCACTCCCGAAGAGAAGCGCCTCGGATGTATGCTCGTCGATTTCGGCGCCGAGACTCTGACGGTATCGATCTATAAAGACGGCTATCTGGTTTATCTGGCCACGCTGCCCCTGGGCTCGCGCGCCATCACCCGCGACATCGCCTCGCTCAACATTCTCGAAGAGGAAGCCGAGCGCCTGAAGGTATCGGGGGGCGACGCCATGCCTGACGCCACAAGCCGTCCCATCGGCAATATCGATTTCGGCCCGATCAACGAAATGGTGTCGGCCCGCGCCGGCGAGATAATCGAGAATATCCGCAATCAGATAAGAATCAACGAAATGAACGCGTCTGAACTGCCCTGCGGCATTATCATGGTAGGTCGCGGAGCGCGCCTCCACGGGTTCACACGCCGTCTTGAGGAAGTGACCGGCATGAAGACCCGCGTCGGTCAGCCGCGTTCGTCGATACGCTTCTCAAGCTCAAACATACAGCCCGGCGACGTGACCGATGTCATCGCCATTCTCGACGCTGTCAGCTCGCGGGCCGAGAACTGCATGGAGCTTCCCGATCTTCAGCCCGTACAGACCTCGATAGAGAGCATTCCCGTTGTCGACAACGGCATCCCGACCGTAGACGCTCCCGAGCCCGAGCCTAAGCCGGTCGAGCCGGAAGAGGATGACGACAGCATCCTGACCAGCGACGACCCCGAGCCTGAGCCTCAGCGCAAGCGCCCGCGTCTTTTCGGTCTGCTTAAAGACAAGCTGACAAAGATGATGAGCGATGACGACGACTATGAGTTCGAAAGTGACGACGACAAAAACTAACCCTATCAGAAAATAATTGCTATGGCAAACTCAGAATATAAATCGCGTCTCGACGACACGTCGAAATTCGCCCACAAACCTCTCGACGAGACCGCCGAGCCGATAATCATAAAGGCTATTGGCGTCGGCGGCGGCGGCAATAATGCCGTCGACCACATGTTCGCGACCGGCATAAAGAATGTATCGTATGTCAACATAAACACCGACGCTCAGGCTCTGCGCAATTCTTGTGTGCCTCAGACGCTGGTGATCGGCAACGGCCTCGGGGCCGGCAACGATCCCGAAGTGGCCCGTCAGGTCGCCGAAGAGGCCGAAGACAAGATCCGCGCGCTCTTCGACGACGACACCAAGATGGTGTTCATCACCGCAGGTATGGGCGGTGGCACCGGCACCGGCGCCGCCCCGGTTATCGCCCGCATCGCCCGCGAGCTCGACCTGCTGACGATAGGCATCGTGACCATTCCCTTCCTTTTCGAAGGTCCGAAGAAAATCATGAAGGCGCTCGGAGGTGCCGACGAGATGTCGAAATATGTCGATGCCCTGCTCGTGATCAACAATGAGCGTCTGACCGACATATATCCCGACCTCGACATTATCAACGGATTCGCCAAGGCCGACGACACTCTGACGACGGCCGCCCGCTCGATAAGCGAACTGATAACGTCGGTGGGTCATATCAATGTCGACTTCAACGACGTCAACACGACACTCCGCAGCGGCGGATCGGCCATTATCTCGACAGGTTTCGGCGAGGGCCAGAACCGTGTGGCCAACGCTATCGAGGACGCCCTGAAGTCGCCTCTGCTGAAAAACCGCGACATCATGGGTTCGAAGAAGCTGCTCTTCAATCTCTACTTCTCGCCCGAGGCCGACGAGAAGTTCCAGATGTCGGAGGTCGACGAGCTGACGAGTTTCGTCACAACTCTCGGAGGCGATGTCGACGTTATCTGGGGTCTGAGCTTCGATAACTCGCTCGGAAACCAGGTGAAGATAACCGTACTCGCCGCCGGCTTCGACGTGTCGCTCGAAAGCGAAGAAGACGATCTTCTTCAGAAACGCACGCGCGGACTCGGCCAGAAGCGCGGAGGCGGGAAGCTGCCCGACCCGGTCAGGCCGGCGCGCAACAGCACTTCGGGCTACGACGAAGACCGTTTCAAAAAGGAATACGGCCAGAAGGCTACCGACTATAAGGAGAGCAAAGACCGCACCCGTTATATCGTGCTCAATCCCGACCAGTTCGACGATGACGACGTCATCGACATTCTCGAGAAGTATCCTACGGCCACGCGCGACAAGAAGATCGTAGAGCGTGTGCGTAACGCCGTCGGAACCATGCGCCACGCCGACAGCGCCGACGGAAAGACTTCCGACAACAACCCGCGCATAAACTTCCTGGGATGATAAAGAATCTGCTGTTCGACCTCGGCGGAGTCATAATCGATATCGACCGCAACCGCTGTGTGGAGGCTCTCGAAAAGCTCGGTGTGGCCGACGCCGACAGCCTTCTCGGCAAATATGTCCAGGCGGGGATTTTCGCCGACCTCGAGAGCGGCAATATATCGGCCGCGGAGTTCCGCGAGGCCCTGAGGCGCCATGCCGGGAATCCCGCGCTGACCGACGGCGAAATCGACGCCACCTTCCAGAAGTTTCTTATCGGACTTCCGACGCATCGCCTCGAAGAGCTGCGC
>DBGBEM010000147.1:0-1868 GCA_048477235.1 Muribaculaceae bacterium
CGTTGTGGCTGCGCATGGCTTCGAGTCGCTCCCCTCCGAGAGTCTGGCCGGGAATGATCTCGCTGAAGGGGCGCCGGGCGCGCACTGTCACTTCGCCGAGCGTTATGCTGTCGTTGCTGACGGCTGCCGAGTCGGGCGCGGCACCGGCGGCGAAGGCTGTCTGACAAATGCAAATGAGCCCGAGCGCTGAAAGCGCCCGGGCTATGAGGGTCAGACTGTGGCTTCTGGCCGGTGTCATCAATAGTTGCTGAGGTCGATGGCGTCGATGCCTTCTGTAGAGTTGATGGTGAAGCCTGTTGAGTTCCAGGTCTCGACGACGATCTGCTGTGCAGCGGTATTTTTGAGCTTGAGGCTTCCGCCGATGGTGTAGTTGGCTGAAGAGCCGTCGGCTGCGCTGACGTTGCCGAAGATGTTGTCGCCGGCGAAATCGGGGAAGGTGAATGTCGAGCCCGAGAAGGTCAGCGAAATCATGCCGAAGCCGTTGAGGGGCACGAACTCGTCGTCTTTCATGTTAAGCTCGTATTCCTCGGTTGCAGTCGGATTGAAGGTGAGGCCGTGGGCGGTCATGACACCCTGGAACACGTATTGCCAGCCGGTTTTCATCGTAACCTCGGGGAGATCGACGGTGAATTCCTTGCCGTCGATGGTCACTGTGACGGCAACGGGCTCCTGATCTTTGCTGGTGAAGGGGATCACCCACATTCCGGGCAGCGCGCCGCTGATGCCGTTGGCTGTGGCGGTGTTGTCGGTCGTTGCGCTTACAACGCCGAAGTCAGTCGAGGTTATGGCGCCTGTCGCGATGTTCATCGTTCCCTTGGTTGCTACCAGAGAGGGCTGAGAGAGCTTGATGGCTGTGATGTGGCCGGCTCCGCTGTAGCCTTCGAGCTTGATGTTGAGCGACACCATCGAAAGGGCGTGCTTCATGTTGAGGGTGACAGTGTTGGATGTCGACGAAGCGAACGATCCTTTGCCCGAGTAGAGCACGTCGGCCTGGGTTGTTACGTCGACGGGATACTGCTTGTAGTCGGTCAGACCGGCTGCGTAGGGATATGCGGCCATCACCTCGGCGGTGTAGCCTTTCGAGAGACGCACGGGGTCGTCGAGCTTCCATTCGCCGTTGTTGTTGGCGGCATGGGTGGTGACGTCCTTGACCGTAGCGCCCGAGTCGTCGGTCACGTTGGCGAAGACGTTCATTTCGTGGCCGTTGACGAGATCCTCGATGAGGGCTGTCTTGGTGTTGAGCTTCACCTGAGTCTTGATGACGATTTCGTTGCCGTCGGTGTTGTCGCTGCCGCTGTTCCCTCCGGGCTCGTCTTTATCGCTGCAGGCTGTCAGAGAGAGTGCGCCGAAAGCCAGAATGCTCCACGCGAATATATTCTTGTTCATTTTCATGAGATCTATGCTTTTTGGAATGATTTATGCGTTGTTGGCTTATTTCTTGATTTTGAGCACTTTCGACTGGCTGCCCGATGTGAGCGTCAGTGTGCTTTCGCCGTCGGGAAGCTCAGCTTTGCGTATTGTCAGATGGGGCACGGGCGAGAGGCTTCCGCCGCTGATGCGCGAGCCGTCGGGGCCTGTCAGGGTGTAGTCGAGGCCGTTGCGGGTCTTGATAAGGAGTTCGCCGGTTGTGCGGTCGTAGGTCAGCGAGGTGGCTGCTGCGATTGTGCGCAGGGGGCACACTGTGATCATGAACGACGACTGCAGGCGGGTCGAGGTGGCCGTGTCTTCAACGCGGACGTTCAGCTCGATGGGCTCGTCCTGGGCGGTCAGCACGCTCTTTGTCTTGAGCAGGTCGCCGTCGAGTTCGAAAGGCACGTCGGCATAGGTTCCGGTGCGTTTGTCGTAGGCGCCGAAAATGCTGAGCTTGT
>DBGBEM010000148.1:0-1365 GCA_048477235.1 Muribaculaceae bacterium
TGCCAACGCCAAGATTGCCGAGGAAAGACTGCTGGAGCGCGAATGGCCGGCTCATGAAGCCGCCGAGATGATCAAGCGCGCCAACCTTGATAAGAAATTCCTGCGCCCCGAAGACGAAGACATGACGCTCGGCCTCACGGATCAGGAAACCTACCGCTTAAGTTCCATGCAGGCTAAGAACATTCTTCAGATGCGCCTGCAGAGCCTGACCGGCTTGGAACAGGAAAAGATTCACGCAGAATATAAAGAACTCGTGGACACTATTATTGATTTGACCGACATTCTGGCGAAGCCCGAACGCGTCACCGCGATCATTGCCGACAGCCTTGAAACCGTTGCAGCCGAATTCGGCGACGAAAGAAAGACTCAGATTGTTGCCAATGCAGAAAACGTCAAGACAAAAGACCTGATCCCGCTGAGAGAAATGGTCGTAACCCTGACGGATACCGGCTACATCAAGAGCCAGGCTTCGATCGAATACCGCGCTCAGAAACGCGGCGGTCAGGGTAAACGCGCCGCCCAAATGAAGGAAGGCGACATTATTAATCAGCTGTTTGTGGCTACAACGCACGACGTGCTGCTGTGCTTCACCAACAAGGGCCGTCTGCACTGGCTCAACGTTTGGGATGTGCCCGAGGGCTCTTCCTCTTCCAAGGGTCGTCCGATCGTCAATATGCTTGAACTCACGGATGACGAAAAAGTCACTGCCGTTCTGCCGATCTCCGATGAGGATTACGCCAAAGATCTCTATATCTTCATGGCCACTGCTGACGGTACGGTCAAGAAGACACCGATCGGCGACTTCAAGAACCAGAGAAGAGCCGGTATCAACGCCATCAATCTGCTTGAAGGCGACGTTCTGGTCGGTGCTGCCGTGACCGACGGCAAGCATGATGTCATGCTCTTTAGCGACAACGGCAAAGTTGTCCGCTTCTCCGAAGATGAAGTTCGCGCCATGGGCCGTGCCGCAACCGGCGTTCGCGGTATGAGACTCGATGAAGGCCAGAAGGTCATTTCCATGCTGGTCTGCGGCGATGACGAAGACGTGACGGTTCTGACCGCTACTGAGTTCGGCTACGGCAAACGTTCTCCGCTGGCTGAGTACACACGCCACGGCCGCGGCACGAAGGGCATTATTTCGATCCAGACGACCGAGAGAAACGGCAAGGTCGTTTCCGCACTCCTCGTAAAAGAAAACGACGAAATCATTCTGCTGACCTCTACCGGCAAGCTGGTTCGTACCCGTGTCAACGAGATCCGCGTCCTCGGCCGCAACACTCAGGGCGTGACACTCATCTCGATGGAAGAAGGCACCAAGCTCGTAGGTCTTGAGCGCGTGACCGAAAACGATGACGGAGACAATGC
>DBGBEM010000149.1:0-1919 GCA_048477235.1 Muribaculaceae bacterium
ACCGTGAGCTGCTCGGCATCGACATGAACCGCCGTGGCCGCGAGAAAGCTCTGATCCGCATTGTGTCGCGGATGCTCGGGGTATCGTTCGACTCGCTCTGGAAGCGCCACCAACGGCGCAGGCGCGCACTGGCAGCCGCCGGAACGGCCACGGGCGCCGCTATCCTCGCCTCCGCATATCTCTTCGCCGTGCCGGTCGAGGTCAATGTCACGGTAAAGCTTCAGAAAGCCGACTTACCTCCTGGAGGCGCCATAACGCTTCGCGTCGACGGAGGGGAATACTCGGTCAGGGCCGGCAGCAAGCAGACCGACAGAATAACCATAGCCGGACATAAGAGATTCTCGCGGGTGCATATCGAAGCCGAATCGGAATTCTTCAATCCGGTAGACACCATGATACCCACCGGTTTCGGCCTGCGCCGCGACATTGTCATCGACATGAAGCGCGACAATTCTTTCGCAACCTTCGCCGGAACCGTCACCGACTCTGACCTGAATCCGCTCGATGGAGTGACAGTAGCAGTCGCGGGGCGACAGACCGTGACCGGCGCCGACGGCAGTTTCTCGATAACTCTGCCGTTGGCCGAGCAACGCGCCGTGCTCCCTATCACCCTCACCAAGCCCGGCTACCGAACTGCCGAACGCCCCGACGAATCGCCCGGCAACTCCCTCCGCTTCATCCTCCACCGACAATGGATAAATCCCGGTTAACCGGGATTTAACAGGGAATTTTTCAGGATCAGAGGGCGGAGACGATCTCGGCGGTGTCGCGGGCGATCATGAGTTCTTCGTCGGTGGGGATGACGACGACTTTTACGCGCGAATCTTTCGTCGAGATGAGGGCTTCACGGCCGCGGAGCGTGTCGTTGACACTCTTGTCGATCTCAACGCCCATGAAGGCGAGCGGACGACACACATCCTCGCGCAGTCCGGTCTGGTTCTCGCCGACTCCGCCTGTGAAGACGATTACATCGAGTCCGCCCATTTCTGCGGCGTATGCGCCGATATACTTGACAATGCGCAGCTCGTCCATCGCCAGAGCGAGGGTGGCGCGCTCGTCGCCTGCCTCGACGGCAGCCTCGATTTCGCGCATATCGTTGCTCAGACCGCTGATTCCGAGCACACCGCTCTCCTTGTTGACGATACGCATAAGATCGTCGGCCGAGAGGTTATGGCGCTTCATGAGGAAGATAAGGGCACCGGCGTCGACATCGCCGCAGCGTGTTCCCATCATGAGACCTTCGGTCGGGGTGAGGCCCATGGAAGTGTCGACACTCTTGCCGCCGTCGACAGCGGCTATCGAAGCGCCGTTGCCGATATGGCAGGTGACCATCTTGAGCTTCCCGATCGGCAAGCCGAGGAATTCGGCGGCGCGGGCCGACACGTAGCGGTGGCTGGTTCCGTGGAAGCCATAACGGCGTACATCGTCCTCTTCGTAATATTTGTAGGGCAGAGGATAGAGATATGCCTCGGGGCGCATGGTCTGGTGGAAAGCGGTGTCGAACACTCCGACCTGAGGCACGTCGGGCATTAGTTCGTCGATAGCCTCGATGCCGGTCATGTTGGCAGGGTTGTGGAGCGGAGCGATCGGATAGCACTCGCGGATTTTCTCGCGCACTTCGGGAGTTATCAGCACGCTCTTATTGAACTTCTCGCCGCCATGGACAACGCGGTGGCCGACAGCTTCGATCTCGTCGTAGCTCTTGATACAGCCCTCGACAGGATCGGTCAGAATATTCAGGATGGCCTTGATGGCCTCTACGTGGCCGGCGCCGGCACCGAGTTCTACGATGGCCTTCGAGCCGTCGTGGCGCTTATATTTCAGAAAAGCGTCGTCGAGACCGAGTTTCTCGGCGCCCCCCTCGGCGAGAGATTCGCCGCTGACGCTGTCGATGAGCTTGTATTTGACTGAGCTTGAAC
>DBGBEM010000150.1:0-3793 GCA_048477235.1 Muribaculaceae bacterium
CTATAGTGTCGACTGCTTCGCCGACGACACCGGCCTGATGGTCGACGCTCTCGATGGCGCGCCGGGCGTCTATTCGGCGCGGTTCGCCGGCCCCGGCCACGATTCGGCCGCGAATATGGCCAGACTGCTTAGCCTGATGGAGGGGAAGACCGACCGCCGGGCGCGTTTCGTCACTGAGATCGTGCTTATTCTCGGCGGCGAGGAACACCGCTTCACAGGCGCTGTCGAAGGGGAGATTCTCTCTGCTCCCGTCGGCGACGGGGGGTTCGGCTACGACCCTGTGTTCCGTCCGCTGGAGAGCACGGCGCCGAGTTTCGCCGCCATGAGCCCCGACGAGAAGAACGCCATCAGTCACCGCGGACGGGCCACGCGCTCTCTCATAAGTTATCTGAAAACAATTTCCACCTCTCATAAAGAATGATCAAAAAAGCGATATTCGTGTTGTCGGCCCTGATAGTCCTGACCGTCAACGCCTCGGCCCAGCAGACCGGAAGCTGGCATTATTATCCCTTATATGCCGGGCAGCCCGACAAGGTCGAGGTTGCCGACAACGGCACTGTCTACTATCTTTCGGCCGGACGTCTCTACAGCTTCGACGGCGAGGAAAACCGCGACTTCGTCAACGATTTCTCGGGCCGCAAGATAACCTACATGAAATATAACGCCGACGCCGACTATCTCTTCGTCGGCTGTGAGCAGGGCGACATCTCGCTCGTCTATCCCGACGGCCACACGGCGCGCTTGAGCGATATTGCCGACGCCAATCTGCGCTACGAGAAAACAATCAACGCCGCCGACTTCAAAGACGACGATGTCATCGTGGCCACGACTTTCGGTCTCGTGCGTTTCGACACCAAGACCATGACCGTCAAGGAGAGCGGCGTGACCGGAAAGAACGTCAAGGCTGTCGCCCATCTCGGCGACCGCTTCATTGTCAGTTTCGACGGCGCTATCCGTTCGATAAAGGCGGGCGCATTGCTGAGCGATCTATCGAATTTCACGACTCTTGTCGAGAACCGCGACGCTATCGAACTGGCGCGTCTCGGAGCCGCTGCGATCGCCGTCCGTCTGGGAACCGGCATCTACACCTATTCAATCAACGGAGATGTTGCCACCGAGGTGCGCCCCTATTCGGCCTATACTAACGTGCCGGCGTTCATCAATGCGCGGCCGACACCTTATTATATAGTCAATAAGAAAGAGCTGCGCCGCTTCAAATCCGACGCAACCGACGAGCTCGCCGCCACTCTCGCCGCTCCGCTCAACAGCGGGGCTGTCACCCTCGGCATCGCCGACGGTCTCAAGGACGTGTGGGCCGGAACGGCCGACGGTATGGCTCTCTACGACCTGTCGGCGGCTACGCCGACAGTGAAGACCGAGCCTTTCAAGCCCGCCGGCTCCATCGGAGTCGAGAAGGTCGGATATATACGCTCGTCGCGCGACGGCAAACGCATCTACGTCGGCAATCTCGGTAATTCGAATCTCCCTATCGCCGACTGGGGTGGAACCCAGAAGCTTTTCCGCCTCGACTCCGACGGATCGATCCACGATCTTTCGATAGCCAACCGCTCGCAGCCCGGATTCCCCACCGAGGATATCGACGATCCCGGCATTCTCTACGTGGGCCAGACAAGCAGCGGCGCCGCCCAGATTCAGAAAGACGGCAAAGCCGTGAAAAATCTCCCCGGCAGCTGGACCTACGACGTCGCCATCGATCCCGAGGGGAATCTCTGGACGGTGCGCTTCGGAACCGGCAACAACGACGGAATGTACTTTCTGCCCAACGCAAAGCGCAAAACCCTGCTGACAACCACGACCAACGCCGATTGGACAACCTCAAACAAGGCGCTCAACGGATTCCGCGGCCGTAAGGATGCCCAGATTCTCTTCTGCCGCCATTCCAACATGATGGTGTCGTATGAGACAGGCCCCAACGAGCCGTTGATGTTCTACAACACTCAGGGAACCTATTCGAACATCGCCGACGACAAAGGCGAAAACTTTGTCTATATCAACGACCAGGACGGACGTTCGATATGGGTTGCCGGAACGTCGTGCATAGCCGAAGATGCCAAAGGTCAGATATGGCTGGCAACGAATGCCGGCGTCTACGTGGTGACCGACCCGACCAATCCGTCGACGACGCTGCGCAGCGTGAAGGTTCCGCGTAACGACGGAACCGGATATGCCGATTATCTTCTCGATGGAATCAGAGTCTACGACATCGAGGTCGACGCCAACAACAACAAGTGGTTCGCAACCTCGTCGGGAGTCTATCAGACCAACGCCGACGGTTCACAGATTCTTCAGCATTTCGACAAGTCGAACTCTCCGCTGCCCGACAACAACATCACGGCCGTCTATGCCGACCCGCTGAGCAACAATATCTATGTCGGAACGCTCTACGGACTGCTCCGCTACAGCTCCATGACGGCTCCCGCCGCCACCGACTACTCCGATGTCTATGCTTATCCGAATCCCGTGAAGCCCGACTATACCGGCTGGATCAGCATCGTCAACCTCATGGACAATTCTCTGGTGAAGATCGCCGACGCCTCGGGCAACGTTGTCTACAGCGGCCGCAGCAACGGCGGAATGTTCACATGGGACGGCTGCAACGCTTCGGGAAGCCGCGTTAAAAGTGGTGTCTACTATGTCTTCGCCTCGCATAGCGACGGCAGCTCGGGCAACGGCGATGTCGTCGCGAAAATCCTCATAATGAACTAACCGGGCTTTCCGGCGGTTTTTTCAGTAAAGACATGAAAAAGAAACTCAGCTACACAAACGAAGCCCACCGCGCCTATGGCGTGGCCGGTATGGCAATAAGCCTCGTCATATTCGATGGCGAGGATATGCTCGCCTCGGTCGACATTGACCGCAATCCGGGCGAAATGATGGAGATGGCTCCCGATTTCTATTTCACGGGCAACCCGTCGCTGTCGGCAAAAGCCGCCTGGAGCCGCATAGTCAACAACTTCAACCTGACGGCCGCCATGATTCTCGGCAATGCTCTCTGCCGCTCGCTCGTGCTCGAGCGCCGCGAGCTCGCCAAGGAGTTGCTGGCGTCGCTCCACGACACAATCGTCGGAGAGGCAGCCGAAACCTGCTCGCTCGAAGCCGACGAGGCCGAACGGCTCTTCAACAAAGACCTGAGTTATCTCTACCGCGTTTTCTCGAACAGCAATGTCCACGACATTGCTCACGATTTTGCCGGACAGCTGCGGCAGGCGCGCCGCATGTCGCGCCACGACGTTGTCGACGCCCTCCGCGCAATAGCAATGCTTTGACTTGTCGTCCCCTGGCTGTCAGCGAGATAGCCGGGGGACGAACAGCTTTTGGCGATTTTTAGCATTTTTTTGCCGCATGAAGCGATGCCAATCGCGAACTTTGTTGTAACTTTGCACTCAAACATAAAGCAACTGCGGAAATTTTTTAGCAAAGTGTCGATTATCCGATAGCAATTATCTACCACCGATTATTTACGAAACGGCTACTGACACCTCCCTACATTTTTTCCAACCGACATTACGTCAGCATCGACGTCAGCCCCGCCGACCCCGTCTGCGCCACCCCAAAGCGTAACTGACCCGCAGGCGATAACGGCAGCGACGTCGCTCTCTTCCCCGAAGCTGACGCAACAGCAACACGGCGCGCGCCCACGGGCTGGGCAATTACTTGTAAGCTTTATCTGTTTTTTTCACTAAAGACGCCGTCATTAAGGTTAGTTACATAAAGACAAATATACTGGGTCAGCGGATTTTCCCGGTGGGCAGACGTTGTCTCGGAGTAGAGT
>DBGBEM010000151.1:0-3501 GCA_048477235.1 Muribaculaceae bacterium
TCCCCGAATAGCGGTATTTACCGTTGGGGAGTTTCTGGGGTGCGGTAAGCGGTTCGGCATACTTGACGCGGATATTCTCGGCCCATGCGAGATTTTTCTCAAGGGTGGCCAGAGAGGTAGCATCGCGGGGCGTTGTGCTGGCAAGCGCCTTTTCGAGACCTGCAATCGGGGACGCTGCCGAAGATTTCTTAGAACTTGCCGTAGTTGTCGACTTGCGGGAGCCCGAACGTCGGGGCGTTGCTGAATATCCGTCGACACTGCCGAGGGCAATCGCAGTAACCAGCAGAAGAATCAGTTTTTTCATAATATAATGTGATTTTGATTTGTGTTTATCTGCAAAATTATCAACTCATTGCCAAAGTGTTGAGCTTCATATGGTTCTTTTTTTGATTCTTTTTTGTGCAGCTTTCCGTCGCAATTGATTAATGTGTAAATTTGCACCATGACTGATGAATACAGCGAGTTTTTCACAGACCTCAACTCGGTAGACACTGCTTTCGACGGATTCACCGAGTTGGGACGCCATGGCCACAGCCTGCTCGGGCGTATCGTGAGGCACGGCCAAATCTGGTTCGTGAAAAGCTATATTCTCAGAGATGCCGCCGAGGCCGAACTCCGTATCAGAAAGGAATATGAGCTGCTGCTTAAGCTCAACCATCCCGGTGTCGTCAGGGCCGGATGGCTTTTCAGGATGCCGGATGCCGGACTGTGCCTCGCCATGGAATATCTCGACGGTGAGCGGCTCGACATGTTTCTGAAACATGCTTCGAAAATCGAGCGCAAAAGAATATCCGACAGTCTGTTGCAGACAATGGCGTATGTCCACGCGCGCAATATCTGTCATCTCGACCTGAAACCGGCCAACATTCTGGTAACCGGCCACGGCAACCTGACCGCGATAAAGATCATTGATTTCGGCATGGCCGACAGCCCCGGAAGCGCTCTTTTCAAGAATCCGGGAGGCTCGCGCGCTTACGGTGCGCCCGAACAGTTTGAAGAGGGCTACACCTCGACGACGCGAAGCGATGTCTACAGTCTTGGAAAACTACTGCTGCTTGTTGACGCAGGGGCGGCTTACCGCCACGCCGCAGAACTCTCGGTCAAAGATTGCCAGACTAAACGCCCAATTGATGCGCAGGCTGTTATCGATATAATCAGGGCCACTAAGCGCCGTCGTTCTCTGGTGACTGCGTCACTGATAACGGGCGCCGTAGCTGCGCTGATAATCTCTCTGTCGGCATGGCTGGCAGCAAAATTTCCCTCCGACCCCTCTGCGGCTGTTGGCGAGCATGAAGCAACAATCTCAGCAGCTGATTCAACGTCGGTTGTCATGCCGGAAAAGCCGGAAATCAAACAGGAGGAATTAGCGGCAACGCTGCCTGTCAGGCCGCAATCGGGCAATGATATAAACAGCCCTACGCCCGACGATGAGTATGACCGGCTTGTCAGTCAGTGGCAAAAAGAGATCGACAGACGTATATCCGAGATGGAAACCATGGCACAGCGTGACGACCTGACTGAAGAGCGGCGGCGCGAAGCCGTTCAGCAGATGAATGACGCGCTCATCGAGGATACGAAAAAATATTTTCAGCCTTTCTATAAAAGGGTTGGGGAGGCCGTGACAAAATCGAAGCCGATGTCGTGGTGCAGCATCTATGATCCGGCATTCCAGACGAGGCGTGACCGCATATCAGCTATCTACCGCAGCATCTAAGCTCCATTCAACGCCATTCTTTTTGCCGGCGATATAGGTCAGTGACTGTCCGCCGGCGTTGTCAGGCAGGATAGTCAGTATCAGGGGTTCTCCTTTGATTATTGTCATTGCCCTTACGAGACAACCCTTCCGCAGTCTGGAATTTTTCACCTCATCGATGGTGAAATTAAACTCACCATGATAGGTCATGATAATACTTCTGTCGGGATGCCAGCTTACGCTGAGACGGCTGCCGGGCGGCAGAGTGCCGACATCGAGCGACATCGAAGTATTGTAGCCCGAAATCTCTTCCTCCCCTTTTTCGATCGACGAGCAATAGTGGCTGTAGGAATCATAGCCGAGATAAACGGCAAGCACGTCTAGCGTGGTCTGTCGGCGCCCCGAATAGCTGTCGCTCACATAGCCCCAGAATCGCTTCAGCGTCGACGGGGAAACATATCCGGCCTTTGAATCCTGAATGGCTTGCGAAAGACTTATGAAATCAGTTGATGTTGCCAGTCGTTTGCCAAACTTCCGGCTGACGTCGTCGCGCAGTGGCTTGTAATATATGGTGAGCTTGGTGTCGGGCATAGCAGGGGTTGAAAAATGCTAAAACAAAAATACGAAAAAATCCCGTCTTTGCCCCCATCGCCGCCCGAAAAATTCCATCGGGCGCGCTGGCGTTGATGGGCGAATTCGTCAGAACCGGTCATTTTGCCCGTATAAGAGGCTGATGTGTGAGGCCGGCGATTGGTTATTTTTCAGTATTTGAGGGCTGCGGGGTTTGTTGTAACTTTGCGGACGGATTAATTCATACTTACCTTCATCGTGAAAAGCAACTTTTTCTTTCTGCTGTCGCTGACAATGACTGCGGCAGCATCGGCCGAGACTGTCAGCTCGCCGTCGGGCGATATCGTCGTCGACTTCGGAATTGCTGACGGCCATCCGACCTACAGCGTGACCTATAAAGGCCGCGACGTTGTCAAACCGTCGCGACTTGGTGTGAAACTCGCCGGCGGCGATCAGCTTGCCGAAGGATTTGAGACCGTCGGGTTTCAGAGAGCTTCGAAAGACGAGATCTGGCACCCCGTCTGGGGCGAAAACGCCGAGATTCGCGACAACTGCAACGAACTGCTCGCCGAGCTGCGTCAGCCGTCGACCGGCCGCCTCATGAACGTGAGGTTCCGTGTCTACGACGACGGCATCGGCTTCCGCTACGAATGGCCCCGTCAGGACAAGCTCAATTACTTCACTATCGACGCCGAGCTGACCGAGTTCGCCATGCCATCCGACATGACGGCCTGGTGGATAGCCGGCGACTATGATACGCAGGAGTATAACTACACCGAGAGCCGCCTTTCGGAAATTCGACGCCTATTAGCCGGCAGCGTCGACGGCAACGCCTCGCAGACACTCGCGTCGCCCACGGCGGTGCAGACATCGCTTCAGCTCCGAAGCGACGACGGCCTCTATGTCAACCTCCACGAGGCTGCTCTTGTCGACTACTCCTGTATGCACCTCGAGCTCGACGACTCGACGATGACCTTCCGCTCGCTGCTGACGCCCGACGCCACCGGCCACGCCTGCCATCTCCAGACCGATGCCCGTTCGCCATGGCGCACCGTCATTGTCAGCGACGATGCGCGCGATATGCTCTCGTCGAACCTCATACTGAACCTCAACGAGCCGTGCGCCTACGACGATACGTCGTGGATAAAACCGATAAAATATGTCGGCGTATGGTGGGAGATGATCACCGGCGCCCGTCAGTGGAGCTACACTTTCGACCTACCCTCGGTCAAGCTCGG
>DBGBEM010000152.1:0-13368 GCA_048477235.1 Muribaculaceae bacterium
ATGTGCAGAAGCTTGGTGCTGCCAGCGTTGTCATCAACAGTATTTTCGTTGAAGTTTCTGCTGATGCAAACTTCCCCGAGGCTTCCACAACAAAGGTTACAGCTACACTTCCTTCGTCATACGACAACACCGACGTGACGATGACCATAGCCGAACCGAAAGTCAATTGCTATTATCGTGTCACGATTGACGTCAACAATCCCACAACCACAAACGGCGCTGTATGGGTCAACAGCTACAGCTTCACCGGCGAAGCTCCCGCCAACGTGACCGAAGCTCCGGCTTTCGAAGGCTTCACCGGCGCCACTGCCGAATACTGGGACGCCCTCAACGTTAAGATGAACGTTCCCGAAGGCGCTACCGTCTACTACACTACCGACGACACCACCCCGACAACCTCGTCGACAGTCTACACCGCCGAAGGTATCGAAGTTCCCGCCGCCACCACCGACGGCGAGACTTTCGTCATCAAGGCTATCGCCGTTGCCGAAGGCAAAGAGCCGAGCGCTATCGTTACCTTGACTCTCACCGCTGTCAAGACCGTCACCGCCGAACTCCTTTCGGCCATTGAAGCCGGAGGCTCATACTTTCTCCTTGCCGACAATACCCGTCTCGCTGGCCCGATCCCCTCAGGCTCCTATTATATGCCGACTACCGAGGTCACTCTCGCCGACGGCAAGCTGAGTGCTTCCAACGCCAACCTTTTCACCTTCGAAGCAGGCGACGAAGCAGGCCAGTTCTATATCAAGGACGTCAACGGCAAATACTACGGTATGGATGCTACCCATAACAGCTTCAACACCTTTGCCGACAAAGCATCTGCCACCAACGCCCTCTGGACAGTGACTTTCGCCGACGGTCTCGCTACGATCACCAACGTAGGCCGCGGTAACGTCATCGCATATCAGAGCAACTACAAGACATTCTCGAGCCTGACAGCCGACGCCGCCGCAAGCGCCTCGCTGCCTGCCATCTACGGCGAGAAGCCCGTTGTCAAGCAGCCCGCAGGTCTCGAATTCGCAGCCGCAACCGCCGAAGCTACCATCGGCGAGGCTTTCACCGCCCCGACGCTCACTTTCGCAACGACAGCCGCCATCAGCTACACAAGCTCGACCCCGGATGTCGCAACGGTTGACGCCGCCACAGGCGCTGTAACCCCGCTGACCGAAGGAACAACCACAATCATGGCCACCTCGGCCGCCAACGACGAATTCGAAGCCGGCTCGGCCCAGTATGTGCTGACCGTCAAAGCCGCCTCGACCCCCGTCGATCCCGACCAGCCCGAAGCTCCCAAGCCCGCAGGACTCGCCTTCTCGGCCGCTACCGCCAAGGCTGTCATGGGCCAGACTTTCACGGCTCCCGTGCTCGTCAAGGCTACCGACGCCGCCGTCAGCTATAACTCGAGCAACTCTTCGGTAGCCGTCATCAACGGCACCGACGGCGCTCTCGTTCTCGTGGCTCCCGGCACTACCATCATCACAGCCACAACCCCCGCCAACGACAAGTATCTCGCCGGCTCGGCCCAGTATTCGCTGACCGTCGAGGCTGCTCCGACTCCCGACCAGCCCGTTGTCCGCGAGGAACCTGTCATGTATTTCACTCCCGGTGTCGTTGAAGCCGAAATCGGCAAAGCCTTCACCGCTCCCGTGCTGACCAAGCCCGAAGGCGTTGAAGTTCTCTACACTTCGAACAACACCGACGCTGTCGTTGTCGACGCTCTCTCCGGCGCTGTAACCCTCATGGGCCCCGGCAACGCCATGGTAACGGCCACTTCACCCGCCAACGCCAGCTACCTCGCCGGCTCGGCCTTCTATCTGATCACTGTCAAGGGCGACAAGCTCCCCGATAATCCCGACAATCCCGACCAGCCCACCAACGTCACCATCGTCTACGCCAACCATGCCAGCGATGCTCTCGACGTCAATCAGGACGGCATCAACGCCAAGGCAGCCAACGACGGCGGAACAGCTCCCGCCTACCACGCCGGCACCGCCGCTCTACGCCTCTATGCCAAGAACACCCTGACAATCTCGGGCAAAGAGATCGAGAAGATCGTCTTCTATCTCGCCGACGACGCCAAATACCGCTACACTACATTCACCCCCTCTGTCGGCACTCTCGGCGCTCAGGCCAAGGGCGACACCGAGATGACATGGACCGGCGACGCTTCGTCGATCACCTTCACCGTCGGTGACAAAGCCACTCTCGGCGACGACGGCGCCGACAAAGCCGGACAGATCCGCATCTCGAAGATCGAAATCTTCGTCAAGGGCGGCGGCGACACCCCCAATCCTCCCCAGCCCGGCGAAGGCTATTCTTCGCTCGCCGAATGGATGCAGGCCAAGCCCGCTGCCGACGAGGCCATCAACGCTGCTCTGACAGTCCTCTACCAGAACGGCAAAGACCTCTTCGTCAAGCAGGCCGACACCTACGGATTCGTCTATGGCGACGTAGCTCAGGAATACACCAACGGCCAGGTTATCGCTGCCGGCGCCACCGGCCACTATGAGGAATACAACGGAATGCCCGAAATCATCCCCGTTGCCTCGACCTTCGCCAAGGGCTACGACGGCGCTCCCGAAGCTCCCCAGCTCATCACCGGCGACAAGGTGACCGATGCCAACCTTCTCCACTATGTCCGCCTCGAAAGCGCTAAAGTCGAAGCTACCGAAACCGACCGCCAGTTCACTGTTACCGCCGACGGAGCCACCTTCACCCTCTGGAACCGCTGGAGCAAGACCGTGACCAACGTCGCTGCCGCTGACGACGCCGACATCTACGGATTCATCGGCAAGACCAAGATCGGCGACAACATCGAAGTTGTCCTCTTCCCCACCCGCTTCGAAGACAATGGCGGCTCTCCCGTCAACCCCGGCGACCAGACCGCTACCTTTGACTTCACACAGCCCGGCTCGCTCAGCCCCGCACAGTCGATGCCCGGCGCAGGCGCCGATAACGCTGTCGACGTCAGCGGCGTAACCTTCACCTCGGGTGTCATCACCCTCGTCAACGACAAGGGCTCGAACAACACCTCGCCGCGCCTCTACAAGTCGAAAGAAGAAAGCGAAGTCGAGCTCCGCGTCTACAACGGCGGTTCGACAACCATCAGCTCGACCAACGGCGCTTCGATCACCCGCATCGAGTTCGTGACAGCCTATCCCGCCAACTACGACAACTCTAAGGCCGACAGCGGCTCGCTCGCCGACGCTGTCTGGACAGGCGACGCTACCTCGGTAACCTTCTCGTGGGCCAAAGACTCGCAGGGCAAATACTCGCCCTCGATGCAGAAAGTCATCGTTACCTACGGCGAAGGCGGCGAACCCGGCCCCGTCCAGCCCACCGAAGAGACTGCCACCTACAACTTCCAGGATCCGACAACTCTCAGCGATCCCTTCGAAGCTCCCGTTTCGGGCGAAGGTATAGAACTTGACGGACGCACATTCACCGCCGGCAAGACTTCGATAACCCTCAGCCGCGGCACCAACGACAAGAACGCTCCGCGCGTGTTCACCTCGTCCAAGAATGTCACCGACCTCCGCTTCTACGGCGACAACACCGCCACAATCGCCGGAACAGGTGTCACCCTGAAACGCATCGAGTTCGTCTGCCAGTACACCTCGAACTTCGAGAACTCGACCGCCAGCACCGGAACCCTCACCGACAACATCTGGACAGGCGAAGCCGCTTCGGTTGACTTCCACTTCCTCAAGAGCAACCCCAACTCGTCGGGCACTACCTTCAATCCCTCGTGCACCGCTATCAAAGTGACCTACGTCACCAGCGGCGGCATCGAAGAAGTTGTAACCATCGACACAACCCCGGTTGAATACTACAACCTCCAGGGCGTTCGCCTCGAAGAGCCCGCTCCCGGCCAGATCGTCATCCGCCGTCAGGGCAACAAAGTTGAAAAGATCTTCGTGAAATAAGCACTTCCCGCGGCCCCGTGCCGCTCAAGGGCGCCCCTCGCCGGGCGCCCTTTCTTTTTCCGCCCACCTCTAAAAAATCTAAAAGCTGGCGCCCGTTTGGATTTTTTTGGCTACCTTTAGCCCAAAATTATAACACATTCGCCAAATGACTTCAACCGCTAAATTCTTCAACTCCGTAGCAGCCGGCTACGACGAGCGCCCCAACCGCCCCGACAACGCCAAGCTGCAACATATCATCGACTTCGCTAAAGTTCACCGCGGCGACACTGTGCTCGACGTCGGAACAGGCACAGGCACCCTCCTGCCCCTGCTCGCAAAATCAATAGGCCCCTTCGGCAACATCGACGCCGTCGACATCGCCTCCGAAATGCTCGCCGTGGCCCACGACAAACACGCCGGTCTCCCCCTGCCCGTGCGCTTCATGCTGACCGACATCGAGAAAGACCCCGTCCACTCGCTCTACGACCGCGTGATTCTTCTTGACGTGCTCCCCCATCTCGAACAGCCGATGGAAACGATCATGCGCCTCTACTACCACAACCTCGCCGGCGCCGGCTCGGTCACACTCGCCCAGAGCTGCGGACGCGACGCCGCCAACGCCGCCAATGCCGAGCTCGGAATCCACGCCCACCAGCTTCCGCCCGCCCAGGAAATGGCCACACGCCTCACCGACGCCGGAATACCCGTGGAATACGTCGAAGACACCCCCGAGCAGTGGCTCATCCGCATCGTCCGTCACTGATAGCCATACTTGCACACACCGCAAATAATTCGTATCTTTGCGGTGTTGTTTATCGGGGCGTAGCGCAGTCCGGTTAGCGCACCTGCTTTGGGAGCAGGGGGTCGAAGGTTCGAATCCTTTCACCCCGACAACAAAACGCCGCGCGGCTTCATGCCGCGCGGCGTCCGTTTTTATTATAGCTAACATTAGCTACATCAGAAACATCAGAAACATCAGAAACATCAAACGCAACGAGGGCGCCCCGCGGGGCGCCCTCAATACTATTCGAGAAACCGGATTTGCTTAGAATGTGAACTGCAGACGGCCCTGGAGAGCGTGGATGTCGCGGTCGAAGGGGAGTTTGTCGCGGCTCAGACGGTTATAGGTGTAGTCGGCCATAACCTGAACATACTTGTTGAAAGCGAAGTTCACGCCGATGGTGAAGCTGTTGACATTACCGCCGCCTACGCTCGACGAATTGTAGGGCCAGTCAGCCTTGTAGCCGTCGGGATAGTACTGGTCGCGGCTGACGTCGTAGTATTCACCGTCGACAACGTCGTTGAGACCGGTGTAGTTCCAGCGGGCGACAACTTCGAGAGCTTTGCCGTCGAGACCGCCGAGAACAGCGTCAGAGTTATTATAGCGGTAGCCTTTGCCGAAGATCTGATAGCCGACCTCGATATATCCGCCGTAGAAATTGTTGTTGCGCAGAGGATTGGCGGCGAGCCATGCTTCGTATGTGCCCCATGCGTCGATATTGTTCTGGGCATCCTCGAAGAGCGAGTAGCTGTCGCGTTTCTTGGTCAGGTGCTTGTAGAGAAATTCACCGCGGGCGAAGAATTTCGGAACACGGAAGAGAACTTCGGCGCCGACGTTCACAACATTGTTGGCCCAGGGGAGAACGGCGCTTACCATGTCTTCGTTGCCGTCAACGTAGGTTTCCATGGGCTGGCCGAGGGTCAGGGTCTTCTTCATAATGTTGTTGGTGACTTCGCCGCCGCCGAGGTGGGTCCAGCTGAAGTTGGCACCGATATGGAAGGTCATGTCCTCGGTGTTGATCGGGCGGACGAGCCAGCGACCCGAGAGGCTTACGCCGCCGAAGCCGACCGACTGCTCGTTGTAGCTGTTGTCGGTGAAGATACCCTGCTGGGCGAACCACATATTGTTGCGGAACTTGTAGGTGATACCGAGTTCACGGCCGAGTCCGAGAGCCATTGTCGAGCCCGGACGCGAGATGAAGTGGTATGAACCGAGCGAGGTGTTGCGGGCCATCGAACCGGGATCATTGAAATAACCGGCTTTGATCGAGTTGACGCCGCCTACAGAGTTCTCTTTGCTCCACTGGGCGAAGATGTTCTTCTGCGAGAACTTGCCGCCGCCGAAGCCGAAGTCGGCATAGAAGTACCAGTCGCGGTAGGTGAACGATGTGCGGATGCGGGCATCGGTCAGCGAAGCGCCTGACTTCAGGTTGGTGAAATCACTGTGATAGTAGGCTACATCGCCCATCATGCGGGCACCTACGGTGAATTTCATATCGTTTTTCTCGATGTTGACGGTCGGGGAATTGTCAAAGTCCTGGGCTCCGGCGGTCAGACATACAGCGGCCATAAGGGGCAGCGCGAAATATTTCTTCATTGTTTTGGATTTTTGTCGTTAGTCGTTGAATGAATTATATCGGAAGTCAACCGAAGCGGCTTATCTGTAGTAGCCGAGGTCTTCAAGAACTGTTTCAGCGTCAGGCACAACTGAGGGAGCCTCGGCGTTGTTGTAGATCTTGTTGGTGTAGAAGGGGTTGGGAAGCTTGGCGTTGCAGCGGAAACCCTGTTCGATCATATAACGCAGCGACATTTCGGTGCGGTTGGTGAAGAATCCGTCCATATAGATGGGGAGCGAGACAGGCGAGTCGAACACGGTGTACTGAGTCGGATCGACGGTAATTCTCATCAGGTCGTCGAATTCGGTTTCGATACCGTAGTTATAGACACCCATGTACTTACCCATCTGGGCATACGAGTCAAACGAATAGGGGTGGTTGATCATGCCCGATTTGCGGATCATGTAGGCCTGCCAGGGGGCGTTCATCTCGGGATAGTTGTTGGGAGCGCCTGAGATAGCCGGGCCGATGATGTGGGCGCCGTTGTCCTGAGCCCATTTGATGACTGCGGCATAGCCGGTCGGAGTGGTGTAGGTGACATCGGTTGCGTAGGTGCCTTCCCAGAGGAGGTAGCACATCGGCACGCGGCCCTTGAAGATGTCGTTGGCGCGGCGGAGAGCGTCGAACGAGAACGTCTGGAGGATAACCTTACCGTTGGTATGTGCGATGTTGACCTTGCCGTTTACATAGAAGGGAGCGTTTTCAGCTTCGGGCTTCTCGATGATGTTCCAGCCGCAGGCGGTCAGGTCGTTGTAGACGAGCTGCTCCATGTTCGACGGGTTCAGCCACGATTCCTTGAATTCGATGTAGATACCGGGACGGTTGCCGTTGTCCTTCGGGTCGGCTACGTATGCGTTGGCCCAGTCATATTCCACGAATGCCATATATTTGGCCTGCGGCATCTTCTCGCGGATCTCCTTGAGGCTCATGCCTTCATATTCGGGTTTGATCTTGTAGGTCAGAACGCGCTCGCCCTGGGCGTCGCGGTTGAGGCACTTACCCTCGGCGTATGCTACCTGGTCGCGCAGAGCGCTGACATAGAGGTGATTGTCGGTAAAACCTTCGCGGGCCTGCTCGGGGCTTGAGTCGTTGAACCATTTTCCGGCGTCGAGGGCGAGAAGCTCGTGGTAGTAGTAGCTCATCGTGTAGTACGGACGGAAGTTGGCGACATCGAGGTTATACTGTTCCTGGATGTCGGCTTCGGTGAAGGCCTGAGTTCCGTCGGCTTTCTTGAACGAACGGTAGAAGTCTTTGCGCGATGCGGGAACATATTCGCTGTAGACATCTTCGATGTTGGTTGTGCGGGCAAGGTTCTCGTCGTGGTTGGCAAGTACGATACAGTCTTTGGTGGCCTGCATATCGCTCTCGAGATAGTCGGCACCCATATTGCGGGCCCAGCGCCACGAGGCTTCGGTTTCCTCGGGAGCCCAGAATGTTGAACCGCGGTGGGCGATTACGGCATAGAGGGGCACGTAGTCGCGCACCTTCTGAAGCTCGGGCGAAAGAACTTGAACGTCGATGCGCTTTGCATCCTCCTTGTCACTGGTGAACTCCTGGTGGTCACAGGATGTCAGCGTTGTCACGGCAACGGCCATGGCCAAGGCTGAAACTGCAAGATTTCTGTGCATATCAGAGATTTGGTTGGTTAGGTATTATGTTTTTCGGTTAATTGTCAAGTAGCTGCTGTTATAAAGCGTGAATCGTGTGGTTGCGATTTTATCGCGGGATTTATAGAATATAACAATTCTATGATTCGTTGCAAAGGTAAAACGAAAGACTGAATTTTCAAAACGAAACGCAAATAAAAATCGACACTTGCGATTGCTAAAAATTGTTAATTCATTATAGCCTGTTATGTTTCAGTAGGTTAACGTATGTTATCTTTGCCGTAGAAATGAAAAATATTGTTGTTTACGGCGCTTCGAGCGCCAGAATCGATCAGGAATTCATTGAAGCGGGCGTCGAAACCGGCCGCTCGATAGCCCGCGCGGGCTTCGGACTGGTATGCGGCGGCGGCAAATTCGGAATGATGGGAGCCGCTATCGACGGCTGCATCGAGGCGGGGGGACGCGCCGTCGGCGTGCTTCCCGAGTTTATGGACAGCCGCGGCTGGGCCCATCCGGCTCTGACAGAGAAGATCGTCACGCCCGATATGCACTCGAGAAAGGCCCGGATGCTCGGTCTCGCCTCGGGCGTCATTGCCCTGGCCGGCGGTATCGGCACTTTCGAAGAACTTCTCGAAGCGTTGACATGGCGCAAGCTCGGTCTCTGGCAGGGCGAGATCGTCATTCTCAACACCCGCGGCTACTACAACCCTCTCGACGCCCAGCTGCGCGAGGCTGAAGATCTTCTCTTCGGCCATGCCGACTACAGCCTGACAGCCGACCCGGCCGAGGCTGTCGCCATTATCGCCGGCGCCTGCCCTGCGTGACGATATTTTTTGTAATTTTGCCGCTGATATGACCCGTCTTTTGCGTCTGATAGCGACTGTTTTTCTGGCGGCGGTATCGATGGCCGCCGGCGCCCAGATCGTCACCGACTCGCTCGAGCGCGTCGACACCGACAGTGTGCGCCGCGCTTTCGACCGGGGCCCGTATTTCGGGCTCTACAAAGACAACTACTTCATTTTCGGCACGTCGGTGAACCATACCCCGACGAAAACCAACACCGACATAAAGTTCCAGATCTCCATTCAGCAGCGACTGACACGCTCGACGCTCCCTTTCGGAACCTACCTCTACCTGTTCTATTCGCAAAAATGCTGGTGGAACGTTCTGGAAAACTCCATGCCGATGGTCGACCTGAATTTCAACCCCGGCATAGGTCTCGCCAAACCGCTATTCGTCAAGAACCGTTATGTCGGAAAGGTCACACTCATGGCCGAACACGAGAGCAACGGCCGCGACGGACTCGCCTCGCGCTCATGGAACAAAATCTCTCTGGCGGCCTCGATAATGATCGACCCGCAGGTGACTGTCCACGGCAAGGTATGGATTCCTATCGTCGACGGCCAGAACAACCGCGACATCCTCGACTACAGCGGAATCTATCAGGTCGGCACGGAGTTCACCTCGCGCAACCGGCGCTTCACTGCCTCCGTAGTGCTCGTCAAGCGCCGCGGCTGGAAGCTCAACTATAACACCATCATAGAGCTCGGCTACCGCATATTCCGCCGCGACAACCAGTTCCTCTTTCTCCAGTTCTATAACGGCTACGGCGAATGTATGCTCGATTACAATCAGTTCCGCAGCCGCGTGCGCGTCGGAATCGTCATCAAGCCGCGCCTCTTCAGCGAATACTGACCCTCTCCCACATTATTATATATAGCATGAAATCCATAAAAGAGATATTCCGTATCGGCAACGGCCCCTCGTCGAGCCACACGATGGGCCCGCGTGCCGCCACAATAGAATTCCTGCGCCGCTGCCCGGCCGACGCCGTCAGCTTCAGCGTGACGCTCTACGGCTCGCTCGCCGCAACAGGCAAGGGCCACCTCACCGACGCCGCCATAATCAGCGAGTTCGAGCGCCGCGGCCATAAGGTTGAGATCATCTGGAAACCCGACGTTTTCCTCCCCTACCATCCCAACGCTATGACCCTCACAGGCCTCACAGCCGACGGGCGGAAAGCGCTGGAGATGACCGTCTACAGCGTCGGCGGGGGCGCCATAAAAATCGAAGGCGACCCCGACGAGGCTGAGACCCCCGATGTCTACTCCAAGAACTCGCTCAGCGAGATAATGGCCTACTGCGAGCAGACAGGCCGCGATTTCTGGGAGTATGTCGAGGAATCGGAAGGCCCGGCGATCTGGGAATATCTCCACCGCGTCTGGGAGACGATGAAGCAGTCGGTCGAAGAGGGCCTTTCGCAGGAAGGACGCCTCCCCGGCCCGCTCAATCTGCGCCGCAAGGCCGCCCAATACCACGTCAAGGCCGAAGGCTACCGCGACAATCTCAAGAGCCGCGGACTGACCTTCGCCTACGCTCTGGCCGTCAGCGAGCAGAACGCCTCGGGCGGCGTAATCGTGACCGCTCCGACCTGCGGATCGTCTGGCGTGCTCCCCGGTGTGCTCTATCATATCTGGAAAAGCCGCAACCTCCCCGAAAAACGCATCCTCCACGCCCTTGCGACGGCCGGGCTCATAGGCAACGTCGTCAAGCAGAACGCCTCGATCTCCGGCGCCGAAGTCGGCTGTCAGGGCGAAGTCGGCGTAGCCTGCGCCATGGCAGCCGCAGCCGCCTGTCAGCTCTTCGGCGGCTCTCCCGCCCAGATCGAATATGCCGCCGAGATGGGCCTCGAGCACCATCTCGGAATGACCTGCGACCCCGTCTGCGGCCTCGTCCAGATTCCCTGCATCGAACGCAACGCCTACGCCGCCGCCCGTGCCCTCGACGCCAACATCTACGCCTCGTTCAGCGACGGCGGCCACCGCGTCTCCTTCGACCGCCTCACCCAGGTCATGAAAGAGACCGGCCACGACATCCCCTCGCTCTACAAAGAAACCGCCGAAGGCGGCCTCGCCAAGAACTACTCCCCCGAGTAATCCAAAATGGTGATTAATAACAATCAATAAAAACCGCCCGGGCGTAGGGGGCGGTGTTGCTGAACTCCCTGACATATCAGACCCGGTGTTTCCGACAAAGAGTAGCAGCGTGCCTTTGGCACGCCTCAAACGCCTGACGATAGGCCTGTTATGTCGCGTTGCCTTGGAGGCGTGCCAAAGGCACGCGGCCACATTCAGGGCGGAAAATCATACAAAACCGCAGTTCTGCAACACCCCCTTGGCTGCAAACACGAGTTTACCAATCATATACGAAATGTACGTTTGACACCAAGCCCTGCAAAACGCTGGTAATCAATCGCATGAAAAACGCCCGGGCGTAGGGACGTGCCTTCGGCACGTTTGGCTGCAACACGCTGGTCACTAATCATATACGAAATGCACGTTAGACACGCCGCCAACGTAACACATTGACAGACAATCGCTTTTGAAACGTGCCAAAGGCACGTCCCTACGCCCGGACGGGTTGTTGACATCGCGATTCATTGACAATCAAACATTGATTTTGTTCGGGCGGCTACCCGCTGAAGCGGCGGAGGGTGTCTTCGAGGGAGTCGCCGTGGCCGAGGCCGAGGCGCTGGCGAAGGCGATAGCGCGCTTTCTTAACCGAGTCGTAGGAGATGCTGAGCACCCGCGCTATCTGCTGCCCCGTCATCCCCGACGCCACGTAGGCCGCCAGCCTGAGCTGCGACTCGCTCAGGTCGGGAACGGCTTCTTTCAGCCGACGCGTGAAATCGGGGCTGAGGCGGTCATGAATCTGAATGAAGCTCTCGCGCTCTACCTCGGTGGAATCGTGAAGGCGCAGCGTCGAGTCGAGCTTCTTCGCCGTCTCGGCCGGCATGTCGCCGCTGTCGCGCATAATCGTCCTGACAGCGTTAATGAGCTTCTCTTTCTCTTCGAGCGACGCAACCTGCGCCGTCATGCGGTAGCGCTCCTGCTTCAGCTCGGCCTCGCGCTTCATCTGCTCGACCTTATGGCGGCTGTTGCGCCGCTGCAGAACCAATATCACCGTCAGGGCTGCGACCGCCAGCAGCCCACCGACAACGGCCCAGACGATGCGTTCGCGCTCGATCTTCAGCCGCATATCGAGCTGACGACGCTCTATCTCGAAGTCCATATTGAGAGACAGCGCCTCGTCGCGGTGGGTCTCGCGCATCAGCGAATCGCGCCAGAACGCCGCCTCATCCATGTATTTCAGCGCGCTGTCGGAGTTTCCAAGCGCCCGATAGATATCGCTCATTATCGAAGCTCCCTGCTCCTTGAAGCGCGTCGGAGTGCTGTCGGTCAGCATCGCCATGGCCTCGCGCCCGATTGCCAGCGCCTCAGCGGGTCGTCCGTGGCGGCACAGATGGTCGGCGCGCAACTGAACTGTCAGAAACCTATCCGTGGCAAGATAGCTGTAACGGTCAATAACGGCGTCGACACTGTCGAGATATTTCAGGCTGTCGGAAAACATATACATATTACGCCGGATAAGCATCCGATGATAGGGATCGGAGTTACACAACGAGTCGACGAGCAACTCGCGCATAAGCCTCTGAGCGGAATCGCCCGGCAGACAGATAGAAATACTTATCCGGGTGAGATTCCGTCTTATCTCATCGCTGTCGAGCGCGAACAAAGAATCCATCATCAGGGCGTGCCTGTATGCCTCTTCATGCTTGCCGAGATGGAACAGAATACCGAATATCGCGCTGTGCACCCCCGCCTCATTGCCGTATGACCCGACGCTGCTGAAATAGCGCCGTGCGCTCTCAAGCATCCTCAGGCCGCGGTGTTTATCGAATGTGATGCTTCCGTAATACCATAGTAATACATTATAATCCTGCGGATACTGCGCCGAATCGACAAGCGACATCGCATGGCCCAGCATGGCGAGTCTCGACGCTGTCGACGATTCGTTGTAGCCGTGGGAGTAGCGGAAAATATCGAGGCGCGCCTGCATAATCCTGTTATTGCTGTCGGCCCGGGCTATCTTTTCCATCTGTGGAATAATGCTCTCGCTCGTATCAAATGCCTGAGTATGGCTGTCGAGAACTATGGCCGTCAGCGAATCGAACCCGGCGTTGCCCGACGTCCGCCAGCGCTCATAGCCCGGCACGGTCTTCGCGCGAGAGCACCCGGCAAGCAGCAACAGTGATGACAGAATTATGTAGAAACAGCGTCTCATAGTCGCAAAGTAACTAAAAATAGCCCACACCGGCAAAGAAATATCACCTTGTCCACTACGTGTCCACCATGGTAGACATTGTGAACCAACGATTCAGACATATCTTTGCGACATCAGCAACCATTAATAACTGCATCTCTATGAAGCACTTTTTACTACTCCTTTCAATGGCAACAGCCCTGACCGCCATGTCGGCCACGCCGAAGTCAACACAATCAAACCTTATGGCGCCCCATGCGCCCGAAACAGTCAATGCCAAACTCGTTCCGGCAAAGAATCTCGTGCACAAGGCTACAGTGAATACCTCGCGCGCCGACGAGACGCTCTACACCGTGA
>DBGBEM010000153.1:0-15999 GCA_048477235.1 Muribaculaceae bacterium
TGCCCTCTGCGCACGATCGGCGACTGGGCTTTCGCCGGAAGCGCCCTGAAATCTCTGGCTATGCCTGCATGGGTGCCTGCCATAGGCCGCGGCGCTTTCTTCGACGCCTCGTCGCTGACATCGCTCAGCGGTGGCCGCGGCGCCTCGGAGGTCGCCGACGCCACCTATAAGGGACTGACAGCCTATGAGGGCACTCTCAATCCCGGCGATGACATCGTCGAGATCGGCCGCTACGCCTTTGCCGGCGCCTCTATGTCGGAATTCCATCTCTCCGGCTCGCTCGACTATATCGGCGACCGGGCGTTCAGCGGATGCACCGCTGTCAAGCGCTTCGACGGCCCGACTATCGCCGTCGTCCCCGAACTCGGGACCGAGGTATGGGAGGGGGTCGATCAGCCTGAGGTTATCCTCTCTGTTCCGGGCGACCTTATCGAGAGCTTCGCCGCCGCCGACCAGTGGAAAGAGTTCCGCATAGTCAATTCGGGACTCGACGACATCGCCGCCGACACCGATGCCGACAACCGTCTTATGCTGAAAGGCCATTTCGAGGGCTCGGCCCTGATTGTCGGCGCCAACGTTCCGCTGACCGAGGTGAGAGTGTTCGACATAACCGGCCGGCGTCTCGCCGAAGCAAACGCCGGAGGCGCTCTGAATGTTGCCCTGACTGTCGACGTTCCGCGCGGAAATATAATCCTTGTCAGCGCCACTGCCGAAGGCGGTCTTTCCGGCGCTCTGAAGATTCTCCGATAAGGCTATGGGAAAGAACAAGTTGCGCAAATTCAGCGAGATGGAGACGCTTGACTGCGTCTTCCAGTTCCCCTGGCGCACTCTCGAAGAGGCCGGCGGCTGTCCGCTGCGCGGCCGCTGGGGAGCCGAGGTCTTCGGCAACTCCAACCCCATAGTGCTTGAGCTCGGATGCGGCAAAGGGGAATACACCGTCGGCCTTGCCGAACGTTTTCCTGACCGCAACTTCATAGGAATCGACATAAAGGGCGCGAGAATGTGGAGCGGCGCGACAAAGGTGCGCGACCGCGGCATAGCCAACGCTGCGTTCCTGCGCACCTCGATAGAACTGCTCGACCGCTTCTTCGCTCCGGGAGAGGTCGCCGAAATCTGGATAACATTCCCCGATCCGCAGATGAAGAAAGCCACCAAGCGGTTGACGGGAACGCGCTTCTGCGGTCTCTACAGCCGTGTGCTCGCTCCCGGGGGCGCTGTCAATCTCAAGACCGACAGCCCTTTCCTCTACACCTACACAAAAGCCATGCTCGCCGAAAACTCCCTGACGGCCGAGGCCGACATCGCCGACCTCCACAATCCCGCCTCGGGCGCTCCCGCCGAGCTGACAGAAATAAGAACTTACTACGAGAGCCAGTGGATCGACCGCGGCCTCTCGATAAAATATCTTCGCTGGCGTCTGCCATCCGACGGCGCTCCGCTGCGCGAGCCCGACATCGAGATCGAGCCCGACACCTACCGCAGCTTCTCGCGCGGCCATATCCAGATGCCTCAGATTTTCGAATAAACAAACCATCTTCAAGCCATGGCTGAACAACTCTATCCCAAACTTATCCTCGACGCTCTGGCAACAGTGCGCTATCCCGGCAACGGACACAGCGTTATCGAGAACAACATGGTAGCCGACGATCTGCGCATCAACGGCCGTCACGTCAGTTTCTCGCTCGTTTTCGACCGTCCGACCGATCCTTTCCGCAAATCGCTTGCCAAAGCCTGCGAGGCCGCCATCCATGTCGCCTGCGGACGCGATGTCGAGGTTGAGATAAACCTGACCTCGCGCCGGGTCGTAGCCGAGGAACCGGTCAATCCGCTGCCCGGTGTGAAAAATATCATCGGCGTATCGAGCGGCAAGGGAGGTGTCGGGAAATCGACCGTGGCCAGCAACCTCGCCGTTGCTCTCGCCCGCGAAGGCTACCGTGTCGGTCTGCTCGACGCCGACATCTTCGGCCCGTCGGTTCCGAAGATGTTCGGGCTTGAGAAAGCCGAGCTGTTTGTCCACAAGGTCAACGGCCGCGACCTCATAATTCCCGCCGAGAGCCATGGAGTCAAGATTTTGTCGATAGGCTTTGTGGTCGACCCCGACAAGGCCGTGCTCTGGCGCGGCGCCATGGCCAGCAACGCTCTGCGCCAGCTCATCTGCGACGCCGACTGGGGCGAACTCGACTATTTCCTCATCGATATGCCTCCGGGCACCAGCGACATCCATCTGACGCTCGTGCAGACCCTCGGAATCACCGGCGCGATCATTGTCACCACCCCTCAGGAAGTCGCTCTCGCCGACGCCCGCAAGGGGATAGCGATGTTTACCGGCGACAAGGTCAACGTGCCTGTTCTCGGCGTTGTCGAAAACATGTCGTGGTTCACCCCGGCTCCCCATCCCGACGAACGTTATTATATCTTCGGCCACGACGGCGGCTCGCGCCTGGCCGAAGAGGCCGGTGTGCCCCTGCTGTCGCAGATTCCTCTTGTGGCCGACATCTGCTCGTCGGGCGACAGCGGAAGTCCCATAGCCCTCGAAGACACCATCACCGGCGAAGCATTCGCTCACCTCGCCCACGAGGTCATCGATGCCGTCGACCGCCGTAACGATACTATTCCTCCCACGAAAAAAGTAGAGACTCAGGCATGATGAGAAAACTAATGCTGGCTGCCGCCGCCGGCGCTGTCTCGCTTATGGCGTTCGCCGAGATTCCTTCGGGCTACTACAAGCCGCTGAACGGAATCTCCGAGCCTGCCGAGCTGAAGACTGCCGTCTTCACCGTCATAAATCCCCACACCGTGCCTCAGGCCGGCGGCTACGACAGCTACTACTATCAGGGGCTGCCCGTCTACTTCCGCCAGACCGACACCTATCCTGAGAGCGACAAATGGTGGGATATGTATGCCAACATCGACCTTTACGCCCCCTCGATGGCCGGACTGAACCGCGAACATTCGTTTCCGAAGAGCTGGTGGGGAGGCTCGACGACCATACCTCCTTTTGTCGACCTCAACCATCTCTATCCCGCCGAGCGCGCCGCCAACATGGCCAAGTCGAACTATCCGCTGGGATGTGTCGACATGGGCGAGAAGGTGAAATTCGACAACGGAGTCAGCAAGGTAGGCTATCCCGTTGCCGGTCAGGGCGGAAATTCCAAGAACGTGTTCGAGCCCGCCGACGAATATAAAGGCGACTTCGCCCGAACATATTTCTATATGGTCACCTGCTACCAGAATCTGACCTGGAATCCGAGCTACAGCTGGATGCTCCAGTCGAACGCCTATCCGACGCTCGCTCCCTGGGCCCAGACGCTGCTGCTCGAATGGAGCCGCAACGACCCCGTCAGCCAGAAGGAGATCGACCGCAACGAGGCTGTCTACCGCATACAGAACAACCGCAACCCCTTCATCGACCTGCCCGGGCTCGAAGAATATATCTGGGGTAACAAGAAAAATCAGGAGTTCACGGTCGACACCGGAGGCTCCAATCCTTCGGGAACGCCTGTGCTCTTCTCTCCCGTCGAAAATATGTCGGTCGACTTCGACCAGGTTGCCGCCGGAGGCTCAACACGCCGTCTGCTGCTCTTCTCGGGCGAGAATCTGAAAGGAAACGTGTCGGTTACCGTAACCGGCCCCGACCGCAAGCTCTTCGCCATCGAACAGCGCACGATAGCCGCTTCGAGCATCAACGCCTCCGGGGGCTATTATCTCGCCATCGACTACAGGCCGACCGCTGTCGGCAGCCATACAGCCAATCTGACCGTCTATGACGTCGACGGCTGGGAAGCCGGACGCTCGCTCAATGTCGCTCTGCGCGGCGAAGCCCTCGAACGCCCGTCGCTCAGCAAAATCAAGGCTCTTCCGCCCAGCGACGTGACCGCTACCTCGTATGTGGCCAACTGGGAAGTTCCCGCCGGTGAGGTCGTCGACTATTACATTCTGACGCGCACCCACCGTCTGCCCGACGGACATCAGACGGCAGTCGTGACCTATCAGTGTGAGGAAAACTCGCAGCTCATCGAAGACTTCTCGAACGACCTCTTCGACTACTATACCGTCCAGAGCGTGCGCCTCGGCTACCGCTCGCCGATGTCCGATGCCATCCATGTCGGCAACGGCGGACTCCAGACTGTCGGCCAGACCGATGCCCAGCCGCTTCAGGCGATCGTCTACGGCTCGACCGTCAGATTCCTCTGCGGCGAGACAATAACCGGCGCACGTCTCTACGACATTGCCGGGCGCCTGCTGCGCGAGCTGCCTCCGATCGAGCGTAACACAGAGATGGAATTCCGTCCCGGCGTATATATCATCACTGTCGACGGCTCCACAGCCCCTCTGAAAATTCTTATTCGATAAAAAAGCCAACAATCAGTCTCAAGCATAATGGAAAAGAACTTCAAGCGCACTCTCATAACAACGGCCCTCCCTTACGCCAACGGGCCCGTCCACATAGGCCATCTTGCCGGCGTCTACGTCCCTGCCGACATCTATGCCCGCTATCTCAGGCTTCAGGGACGCGACGTGCTGATGATCGGCGGCAGCGACGAACACGGTGTGCCTATCACCCTGCGCGCCCGCCGCGAAGGGGTGACACCCCAGGACATCGTCGACCGTTATCACGCCATCATCAAGAAGTCGCTGGCCGATCTCGGAATATCGTTCGACGTCTATTCGCGCACAACCTCCGACATTCACAGCGCCACAGCTTCGGAGTTCTTCACCCGTCTGCTCGACAAGGGGGAGTTCACCGTCAAGACCTCGCTCCAGCCCTACGACGAGACGGCCGGCGAATTTCTCGCCGACCGCTATGTGACCGGCACCTGTCCGCGCTGCGGCAACGAGCACGCCTACGGCGACCAGTGCGAGGCCTGCGGCTCGTCGCTCAACGCCACCGACCTCATCAACCCGCGGTCGGCCCTGACCGATGCTCCCGTGACGATGCGCGAGACCACCCACTGGTATCTGCCGCTCGACCGCTGGCAGGACAAGCTCAGCAAGTGGATTCTCGAAGACCATAAAGAGTGGAAGCCGAACGTCTACGGCCAGTGCAAGAGCTGGATCGACGGAGGTCTTCAGCCGCGCGCCGTCAGCCGCGACCTGAACTGGGGTGTGCCGGTGCCTGTCGAAGGCGCCGACGGCAAGGTGCTCTACGTCTGGTTCGACGCCCCGATCGGATATATCTCGAACACCAAGGAGCTGCTGCCCGAGGAATGGGAGAAGTGGTGGAAGAGCGACGACACTCGCCTCATCCACTTTATCGGAAAAGACAACATCGTGTTCCACTGTATCGTCTTTCCGGCCATGCTGATGGCCTACGGCGACAATTTCCAGCTACCCGACAATGTCCCTGCCAACGAGTTCCTGAACCTCGAGGGGGACAAGATCTCGACCTCAAGGAACTGGGCCGTGTGGCTCCACGAATATCTCGCCGATTTCCCCGGCAAGCAGGACGTGCTGCGCTATGTTCTGACAGCCAACGCTCCCGAGACCAAAGACAATGATTTCACCTGGGCCGACTTCCAGGCGCGCAACAACAACGAGCTTGTTGCCATTCTCGGCAACTTCGTCAACCGCGCCATGGTTCTGACAGGTAAATATTTTGAGGGCACGGTTCCCGCCGCCGGCGAGCTCAGCGACATCGACCGCGCCATGGAGGCCGAGACGGCCGCCGCCGCCGCACGCCTCACCGAGGCTCTCGAAGGCTTCCATTTCCGCGAAGCCGTGCGCGAGGCTATGGAGATCGCCCGTATCGGCAACCGCTACCTTCAGGAGACAGAGCCCTGGAAGGTGGCCAAGACCGATATGGCCCGAACAGCCACGATTCTGAACCTCGCCCTTCAGCTCTGCGCCAACCTCGCCATTGCTTTCGAGCCGTTCACTCCCTTCATGGCCGAAAAGCTGCGCCGTATGCTCGCTCTCGGCGAACTCCGATGGAGCAGCCTCGGCAGTTTCGACATCGTCGGCGCCGGCACGCACCTCGCCGCGCCAGAACTGCTTTTCGAGAAGATCGACGACACCGCCATTCAGGCCCAGCTCGACCGCCTCGCCCGCATCAAGGAGGAAAACAAACAAGCCGCATGGCACGCCGAGCCTCAGGCCGCCGATGTCGACTTCGACACGTTCATGAAATGCGACCTGCGTGTCGGCACAGTCGTTGAATGCGAGAAAGTGCCCAAGGCCGACAAACTTCTGCGTTTCCTCATCGACGACGGCACGGCCGAAAAGCGCACTATCGTCAGCGGTATCGCAAAGGAATACCGTCCCGAAGAGCTCGTCGGCAAACAGGTTGTGTTCATCGCCAACCTGCCGCCGCGCAAGCTCCGCGGAATAGTGTCGCAGGGAATGATTCTCTCGGCTGTCGGTGCCGACGGCCGTCCCGTGGTACTCACCGCCGCATCGACCGTAAGTCCCGGCTCGAAAGTAGGCTGACAAATATTTCGACGCGCCATGAAACCGCATATACTGATAATCTACACCGGTGGAACCATCGGTATGATCGAAGACCCGCAGGACCGCTCGCTGCGCCCCTTCAACTTCAGCCATCTCATAGAGAATGTGCCGAAGCTCAAGCTTCTCGACTATGAGATCGATAACATTCAGTTCGATCCCCCCATCGATTCGAGCGACATGAACCCCGAGCACTGGCAGCAGATAGCGCGTGCCATAGAGGAAAACTACGACCGCTACGACGGCTTTGTCGTTCTCCACGGAACCGACACCATGGCCTACACGGCCTCGGCGCTGTCGTTCATGCTCGTCAACCTCGCCAAACCCGTCATCATAACCGGGTCGCAGCTCCCTATAGGCGAAGTGCGCACCGACGGCGAGGAAAACCTCATCACGGCTATCCAGATCGCCGCTCAGGCTTCGGGCGCCCGGCCGATGGTTCAGGAGGTGGCGATTCTCTTCGAGAACTATCTCTGGCGCGGCAACAGGTCGTCGAAGATCAGCGCCGACAACTTCAACGCCTTCAAGAGCAACAACTATCCGCCGCTGGCCCAGATTGGTCTCGGAATCCACTATAACGAAGACGCTCTCTGGCGTGCATGGCGCCGCCGTCCGCTCGAGGTGCGCTACGAGCTCGACCCGGGCGTCGTAATCCTGACCATCAATCCCGGAATGACCGCCGACACCCTCAACTATCTTCTGTCGACACCCGGCATAAAGGGAGTTGTGCTGAAGACCTACGGCGCCGGCAACGGCCCGACAGCTCCATGGTTCGCCGAAGCCCTGCGCAACGCTGTCGGCCGCGGACTTGTCATCGTCAACATATCGCAATGTCTCAACGGCGCCGTCCATCTGCGCCGCTATGCCTCGGGCAACTCATTCGCCGACGCCGGCGTCATCTCCGGCCACGACATGACGGCCGAAGCTGCCCTGACAAAACTGATGCACCTGTTCGGAATGGGTCTGACCCCCGATGAGGTCAAGCGCGACATCGAGCGCGACCTCTGCGGCGAGGTGACCCTGACCGGCTCCCGTTCGCGCGTATGACACCACTTATCGGAATGACCCTCGCCGAGCTTCAGGGCGTTGTCGCCGCGCTCGGAATGCCGCGTTTCGCGGCCGGACAGATATGTCGCTGGCTCTACGGCAAGCGCGTCGACACTATCGACGCCATGACCGACCTGTCGGTGAAAAACCGCGCCCTGCTGGCCAAAAGCTACTGCGTCGGGCGCCACGCGCCGATAGCGCGCGCCGTGTCGGCCGACGGAACGGTGAAATATCTTTTCGAAGGGGTGGGGGGACGCGATATTGAGGCTGTCTTCATCCCCGACGGCGAGCGTGCCACGCTCTGTGTGTCGTCGCAGGCAGGATGCCGCATGGGATGCCGCTTCTGCATGACAGGCCACGGCGGATTTCAGGGAAACCTGACCACGGCCGGAATCATGAACCAGATTCTGTCGGTCGAAGAGAGCGACAGTCTGACCAACATCGTGTTCATGGGAATGGGGGAACCGCTCGACAACCTCGACGCCGTCATTCCCGCCATAGAAATACTGACAGCCCCGTGGGGCTTCGCATGGAGCCCGAAACGAATCACAGTGTCGACTGTCGGGGCGTCGCTGAGTGCCCTCGAACGGCTTCTCGACACGACTAAGGTTCACCTCGCCGTCAGCCTTCACAATCCCTTTACGGCCGCACGCGCCGCCATAATGCCCGCCGAGCGCGCCCTGCCGGCCACACGCCTGCTCGAATCGCTGCGCTCGCGCGACTGGAGCGGCCAGCGGCGGCTGAGCGTCGAGTATATAATGTGGAAAGGGGTTAACGATGACCTGCGCCACAGCGAGGCGCTCGCCCGACTTCTGCGCGGCCTCGATGTCCGCGTGAATCTCATCCGCTACCACGCCACGCCGATGTTCGAGGGGGAGCCCCCGACGCGCCAGACCATGGAGGCGTTCCGCGACCACCTCAACGCCCGCGGCATAACGGCCACAATCCGCGCCAGCCGCGGCGAGGACATCGCCGCCGCCTGCGGTATGCTCGCCGGTGCCGGAAAAACCGAAAAACCATAGTTTTTGCCGTTTGGGCTAAATGATGTAATTTTGCCAAGATTATATGATTATGAAACGCTACAATATTGTCAACAACAGCCTCGGATGGCTATGCTTCGTCATAGCCGCCGTGACCTATCTGCTCACTCTCGAGCCGACGGCAAGTTTCTGGGACTGTCCCGAGTTCATCACACAGGGCTACAAACTCGAAATCGGCCATCCGCCGGGCAACCCTATCTTCATGCTCGCGGCCCGCTTCGCCGTCAACTTCGCTTTCGGCGATGTCACCAAGGTGGCGCTGATGGTCAACGCCATGTCGGCGCTGCTGTCGGCCGGCACCATTCTACTGCTGTTCTGGACAATAACGCATTTCGTCAAGAAACTCATCGTGGCCGACGACGCTACCGAGGTGTCGCTGCAGAAGATGCTCGTCATCATGGGCTCGGGCCTCTGCGGAGCGCTTGTCTACACCTGGAGCGACACGTTCTGGTTCTCGGCTGTCGAGGGTGAGGTCTACGCTTTCTCGTCGTTCTGCACGGCGCTGGTCGTCTGGCTTATCCTGAAATGGGAGAACCGCGCCGACGATCCGTCGAGCGACCGCTACCTGATTCTGATAGCCTATATAATCGGCGTCTCTATCGCCGTCCATCTGCTGAATCTGCTCTGCATTCCGGCCATAGTGCTTGTCATCTACTACCGCAAGTGGAAGAACACCACTGCCAAAGGCTCGCTGATAGCGTTAGGTGTGTCGGCTGTCATCGTCGGGCTGATTCTCTATGGCCTCGTGCCCGGATTCATCGAGATTTCGCAGTATTTCGAGCTCTTCTTCGTCAACACCCTCGGATGGAGCTTCAACAGCGGCGTGCTCGTCTACGCTGTCATCCTCGTGGCTGTGTTCGTATGGGCGATCGCTGAGTTGTATAAAGGGCGCAGCCTCAACGGTGTGCGCTGGAGCGTTCTGCTGGCGATGGTGCTGAGCGGAATCTTCTTCATCGGCGACAGCCTCTGGATTCCCGTTCTGCTGACCGCGCTGCTGGCCGTCTATCTCTGGATGGCTCCCCGGCTGCGAACCCGTGTGCTGAGCATCGCCGTGGTCAGTGTGCTCGTCATCTTCGTCGGCTATTCGAGCTACGCCCTGCTGCTCATACGCTCGAGCGCCAACCCGCCGATGAACCAGAACACGCCCGACAATGTGTTCGACCTCGCGTCGTATCTAAACCGCGAGCAATACGGCGACCGTCCGCTGCTCTACGGAAACAGCTTTGATGCCGATATAATCTACCGTATGGACGGCAACGGAAACTATCTGCCCGTCTATGAGGAAGGCCCCGCCGAATATTCGAAGGTAGCCAAAGCGAATCCGTCGGAACCTGACAAGTATATCGTGACGGGCCACAAGCGCTCGGCAGTGACCACTCCCGAGCTGAACATGCTCTTCCCGCGCATGTATAGCGGCGCCCACGCCGGTGCCTACCGCGACTGGACAGGCATGACAGGCACTCCCGTCGACGGCACCCTCATCGTGGCCGATGACGGCACGCCGATCCATACCCAGCCGAAGATCAAGCCGACTCAGGCCGAGAACCTCCGTTTCTTCCTGGCTTATCAGCTCAACCACATGTATTGGCGCTACTTTATGTGGAACTTCGCCGGACGCCAGAACGACATCGCCGGCAACGGCGAGCCGAACCACGGCAACTGGATAAGCGGAATTCCCGTTATCGACAATCCGCGCCTCGGCGACCAGAGTCTGCTTCCTTACGAGGAAGGGGAGGGCAACAAGGGCCACAATGTGTTCTATCTGCTTCCGCTGCTTATGGGCATCATAGGCCTCGTATGGCAGGCTTTCCATTCGAAGCGCGGCATAGAGCAGTTCTGGGTTGTCTTCTTCCTGTTCTTCATGACAGGTATAGCCATCGTGCTCTATCTCAACCAGACCCCCTCGCAGCCGCGCGAGCGCGACTATGCTTTCGCCGGTTCGTTCTATTCGTTCGCTATCTGGGTCGGAATGGGCGTCGCCGGTCTGACGGCCGCGTTGCGCTATCTGATCAATAAGTCTAATAAGCCTAATAAGACCAATGAGGCTAATAAGACTAATGAGCCTGATAAGTCGGCTCTGATTCCCGCCGCAATTGCCGCTCTGGTCGGCATTCTCGTGCCGATTCAGATGGTGTCGCAGACCTGGGACGACCACGACCGCTCGGGCCGCTACACGGCGCGCGACTTCGGAATGAACTATCTCAACAGTCTCGACCCGAATGCCATAATCTTCACCAACGGCGATAACGACACCTTCCCGCTCTGGTATGCCCAGGAGGTCGAAGGGGTGCGCACCGACGTCAAGGTTGTCAACCAGAGCTATCTGACAACGCCCTGGTATGTCAACATGATGAAGGAACCGAGCTATCAGGCCCGGGGCATCGATATGCTCGCGCGCCCGACCGACTATGCCTACGACCGCCTGCAGTTCGCCTATTTCGACAATAAGGGTGACTCTGTGCCTGTCGATGCGCTGACAGCTCTGCGCGCCCTCTACTCCCCGACGTCGGCCAACAATCCGCAGGGTCTGCCGATGATTCCCACTTCGCTCGTGTCGATTCCCGTCGATGTCAACGCCGCCGTCAAGGCCGGCCGCATAACGCCCGCCGAGGCCCAGCGCGCCGAAAACGCCATAGTGACTAATCTCGCCAACGGTCAGTGGAAAGAGGGAATGAGTCTCGGAAACACCATCTCGCTCGATATGCTCGCCACGAGCGTCAGAAACGGATGGAACCGGCCGGTCTACTTCGCTCTGACAGTGCCTGACGAATACTATCTCGGAATGTCGCCCTACATGCGGCTGACCGGTATGGCCTACGAGGTCACTCCGCTGTTCAACGAGACTACGCTCGCCACCGGCGCCATCGACGTCGACACCGACCGTGCCTACCGCAATATTACCGAGCGCTACCGCTGGGGCGGTCTCGATGTCCCCGATGCCGACATATATCTCGACGAGACGGTGCGCCGCATGGTGACATCGACACGCCTGTCGATTCTCAACACTGCCGAAGCTCTCGTGCGCGAAGGCCTCGACGCTCAGGACGCCAACGACATCAAGCGCGCCTCGGAACGTTTCACCAAGGCTCTGAATCTGCTGAACCTCATGGAGAAGAAGCTGCCCGTCAGACTGTCGCCTCTGGCTTTCCAGGACGCCCAGACGATAGCGCTTCTCTATAACGAGATAGGCCGCTCGACGGGCAATAAGAAGCTCGTCGAGAAAGGACTTCAGACGATGCGCGACGAGATCATGCGCTACGCCGGAAACGTGCGCTACTATCAGAGCCTTAACCCGACGCAGTATGCCGCGCTTCAGAATCTCGACAAGTATATCGACCAGACCTACCTCGTCACACTGCTGAGCTACTATCGCGAGATGGGTGGCGACGCCGAGAAACTTCTTGCCGAGCTCCAGAGTTCGGGTGTCGATGTGGGACGTCTGGCACGCAACGCCGACCGCGCCAATGCTGATTGAACAACCGCCGCTGCTCTACCGTCTCCTTTTCCCTGAAGCGCTCTGGCGCATAAAGAGGCAGGGAGGGCAGCAGGTTTTCATTACTTTCGACGACGGCCCTATCCCGCAGGTGACGCCGTGGGTGCTCGACACCCTCGACCGCCACGGCGGCGGCAATGTCAAGGCCACTTTCTTCATGGTCGGACAGAATGTCGAGCGCCATCCCGAACTGCTGCGCGAGGTGCTCGACCGCGGTCACGCTGTCGGAAACCACTCTATGCACCATCTCCAGGGCTTCAAGGTGACGACGAAACGCTATCTGCGCGACATCGCCGAAGCGTCTCGTCTGATACCTTCAGACCTCTACCGTCCTCCCCACGGAATAATGCGGTGGGCGCAGAGCGCGGCCCTGAAGGAGCATTTCAACATTGTCATGTATGACCTCATAACGCGCGACTACAGCCGCAAGGTGCCTCCCGAGGAAGTTCTCGACAATGTCAAGAGCTACGCCCGCAACGGCTCGATAATCGTGTTCCACGACTCGCTGAAAGCCGAGCGCAATCTGCGCTACGCCCTTCCGCGCGCCCTCGACTGGCTCGCCGACCGCGGCTTCACGTTCGCCAGGCTATAGTAGGGACGCGATTCATCGCGTCCGCCCGATTCATCGCGTCCGCCGTGTGTTTGTCAGCAAACCCAGCTCTCCGGCGGGTTGATGAGGTAGAGGCGACGGGTAGCTCGTGTGAACGCCGTATAGAGCCAGCGGTATAAGTTTACCATCTCGGCCTCCGGAGCATCGGAAGGCACGCTGAGGCCGCTCAGATCGACCATGACGTTTTTCCACTGTCCACCCTGCGCCTTATGACACGTCACAGCGTAGGCATATTTCACCTGCAGGGCGTTGAGATAGGGGTCGCGGCGCAGCTGCGCGCGCCGTTGGGGCAGCGTGCGCATTGGGTCGGTGGCCTGTTCGAGCCGCGCCATATAAAGACGCTGGAAGGCGTCGGCGGGAAGTGCCGGAGTGTCGGCCACAAGAGCGTCGAGAATGATTTTGCAGTCGATTGTGACGCCTGCGTGGGGCAGTGTCAGAGCGACGTCGGCGAAACGGAATCCGTGGAGATTTTCGGTCGAATGGATGGCCTCTATGGTGGCTATGTCGCCGTTGGCGATGAAGTCGAGCCCTTCGCGCGGCAGAGTCCAGAGATAATTGTTTTTCGCTATCATCAGCCGCTCTCCGCGGCAGATCTCTTCTTCGCTGTAGAGCACGCTGTTGCGTATGGCCATGTTGGCGGCCGTGGCCGAGCGGTTGGAGCGTGTCACCAGCAGGGTATTTTCTATTCCGTCGTTGCTGTAGGCCGCGGCTACTTCGTCGATGAGGTCGGTGCCTTCGACGATCCTGATGTCAGGGAACCGCCTGATGCTGAAACGCGGAGCGGCGAGCGGACGGCGCCGCAGCGAGCGCCGCAGGCGCGTGGCGTTATAGAGGATTCCGCTGTCGAGCTGCTGGCGCACGACCTCGGTCATCACGGCCCGGCTGACGGACATCCCGCCGCGTTTGAGGCGCGCCACGTCGAGGGCCGGCGATATGTCGAGCCCCACGGGAGGCAGCTGGGCCGGATCGCCAAGGAGAATCATGGAACTGCCGGGCTGGCTGAATACATATTCAACCAGATCGTCGAGCAGCGAGCCCCGGCGAAGGTCGCCTTCGGTGTCGTCGCCTATCATCGACGCCTCGTCGACGATATAGACGGCCTCCTTGAGGCGGTTGACGTTGACAACCGGGCCCGAGGGCATCCCCATTCCGAGCAGGTCGCCGCGATAGATGCGGCGGTGGATGGTCGAGGCCGGATGGCCCGCCATCTGGCCGAAAACTTTGGCGGCGCGCCCCGTTGGCGCGAGCAGGACAACAGGCTTCGAAATGGAATCGAGCGCCCGGACCAGGGCGCTGACGAGCGATGTCTTGCCTGTGCCGGCATACCCGTTGAGCACGAACACGCGTTCATGCGCCGCCGCCGGAGCGGCGACGAAGCGCGCCAGAGCGGCTATCAGCATTGTCTGCTGGTCGTTGGGATCGAAGGGTAGGCTGTCGAGGATACGCTCGGCAAGCTCTGTCACTGCGGCGTCCATCAGCTTTTGCCTGTCAGGATTTCGCGGATGTCGTGGAGCTTGTTGAGAGCTGCCATGGGGGTCAGGTTGTTGATGTCGAGGTCGAGGATGCGGTCGCGCAGCTGGCAGAGAACCGGATCGTCGAGCTGGAAGAAGCTGAGCTGCATTCCGGTGCTCTCGCCGGCTATCTTCGACAGGTCGCGTCCGCCGCTTTCGCCTGCCGATGCCGCCGACGCCTCAAGTCGTTTCAGAACGGCTCCTGCGCGCTTCACTATAGAGGGCGGCATTCCCGCAAGCTTCGCCACATGGATGCCGAACGAGTGTTCCGATCCGCCGCGCTCGAGTTTGCGCAGGAACACGACCTTGCCGTCGATTTCCCTTACCGACACGTTGTAGTTGACGATCCGGTTGAACGATGCCTCCATTTCGTTGAGCTCGTGGTAGTGGGTGGCGAAGAGCGTCTTTGGATGGAGATTTTTGTATTCGTGGATATATTCGACGATTGCCCAGGCTATCGATATGCCGTCGTAGGTCGACGTGCCGCGGCCGAGCTCGTCGAAGAGAATCAGCGACCGCTCGCTCATGTTGTTGAGGATAGAGGCGGCCTCGGTCATCTCGACCATAAAGGTCGATTCGCCCTGCGAGATATTGTCGGAGGCGCCGACGCGCGTGAAAATTTTGTCGACAACGCCGATACGGGCGGCTTCGGCGGCCACGAACGAACCAATCTGGGCCAGCAGCACGTTGATGGCCGTCTGGCGCAGCAGGGCCGACTTACCGCTCATGTTCGGGCCGGTTATCATCATTATCTGGGTGCCGCGGTTGCTGAGGCTGACGCTGTTCGAGATATAGGGCTCGCCCGGAGGCAGACGCCGTTCGATGACGGGATGGCGCCCTTCGGTTATGTCGATGTCGAGGCTTTCGTCGACAACGGGCCTGACATAGCGGTTGTCGATGGCCACGCGCGTGAAGTCGGTCAGCACGTCGAGCTGCGCCGCTATTCGGGCGTTGAGCTGTATGGCCGGAATGTAGCGCGCCAGCGCGGCCGTCAGCTCGGCGTAGAGGCGCGCCTCGAGGGCGTCGATCTTGTCCTGGGCTGTCAGAATCTTCTCTTCATATTCTTTCAGCTCGGGAGTGATATAGCGCTCGGCGTTGACGAGTGTCTGCTTGCGGATCCACTGCTCGGGAACCTTGTCGCGGTGGGTGTTGGTGACTTCGAGATAATATCCGAAAACGTTGTTGTAGGCTATTTTAAGGCTCGGGATACCGGTCAGCTCTATCTCGCGGCGGCGTATGCCTTCGAGATAGTCTTTGGCGTTGACGGTGATGTCGCGCAACTCGTCGAGGGCTTCGCTGACGCCGGCGCGGATAACTCCGCCGCGCGAGAGGTTGGCCGGCGGATTGTCGGCGAGCTCGCGGCATATACGGTCGCGGATCTCGGCGCAGAGGTTCAGCTGGTCGGCCAGAGCGCGCAGGGGGCCGCAGTCGGCGCTGCTGCCGACGGCTTTGACTGTTTCGAGGGCTTTCAGCGCCGTGGCCGTCTGGCTGACTTCACGCGGCGTCACGCGCCCTACGGCGACCTTCGAGATAAGCCTTTCGAGGTCGCCCGTCTGGGCCAGCGCCTCGACAACAGCCTCGCGCTCGTCGGGGTGTTTCATGAAATACTCGACAACATCGAGGCGGTCATTGATTTCCGAGGTGCTTTTCAGCGGGAAGAGAATCCAGCGGCGCAGCAGACGCGCCCCCATCGGTGTCACAGTGTGGTCGATGACGTCGAGAAGGCTCATGCCCTCTTCGGCTGTCGACTGAATCAGCTCGAGATTGCGGACGGTGAAACGGTCCATCCTGACGAACGTTCCCTCGTCGACCGTAGCGACGCGGCGTATGTGGCCTATGGCCGTGTGCTTTGTT
>DBGBEM010000154.1:0-12211 GCA_048477235.1 Muribaculaceae bacterium
ATTTTACATTCTCAATTTTCAATTTCATAACCTCCCCTCCTTTCTCAGTTTGCCGCACTTGTCGCCGAAACGGTAGACGAAGTTAAGGCCGAGTTTCGTCAGACCCCAGTAGTGATACGGCAGGTCTTTCTCGTAACGTATGCCGTTAGGCACATTATAATATGTGCAGTATTTTGTAAAGGCATAGCCGACGCCGACAGTGAACTCCATGCTCCAGCGCCGGGAAAGCGGCATTGCGTAGCCGTAGGAAATGCCCGCGCCGTGAAATCCTTTTTCCGACTGGTAGCGGTTCCTGTCATCGAGCGACACATTGAACACTCCGGCATGAAGATGGACTCCGAAGAAGTGGCCCTTCATCGGGCGGTCGAGCCAATAGCGCGCCTCCGGCTGAATGTAGAGGAAGCGCATACGGTATTTTCGGGCGATGGTGTACGGGCTGTAAACCAACGGCAGATCTACAGACCAATGCGGATGGAAAGCATACTCTCCGCCGATGTTGGCAACTCCGGCTGCGAGATAGAGGGCGTTGCTCTTTATCGCCCAGCGGTCGTAGTCGCGCTCAGGCGATTCAGTGGCGGCCGTGATTGCAGCGTCAACCTCATTGGCCATATTGGTCTCATTAGCCTCATTGGCCTCATTTGGCTTATTTATCGGAATTGCCGGCTGCGCGATGCGCACGAAGTCGCAGACAACGTAGGCACCGGCGGCGCGAAGCTCCGGGAAGAAATGTGTGAGCATGTAATTGTAGGGGCGTCCGCCGCGCAAGTCCATCAGCCGTTTCAGACGGCTGTCGACGAGCTTGCCGTTACGATAGGTGGTTTCGGGAACATTGCGGAGGATATTCAGCACCTCGGAGCGGTAGCGCATATCGGAAGCCTCTACCATCGCGGCGAGTCCGTCCCAGTCGATGCCTTTCGGCTGCACGTTGAATAACGAGCCGGAGAGGAAAGGCATATTTCCGCGCAGATATGCCGAGATGTTTTCGGCACGTTTACGGGCAAGTTTCTTATTCATCGTGTAAGACCCATCCGGGGATGAGTATGCCACGATTTCGATGGAGTTGAGCCGCCCGGTTGAATCGGCGTGCATTTCCGAGACGCGGCGCATGAACTCATCGAGGCGTATGCCGTTGTCACGGAAAGCCGGTTGCAGTCTGGAATAACCCTGCCGGAAATAAACCTTTACGCCGACGGTGTCAGCGGTTGTAATGGTGTTGTCGGTCTGAGCCGAGGCTGCGACAGGAAGAAGAAGCAGTGAGACGAGCAGCAGCGGAAGCGCAAAGAACCTTTCAGACAACCGGCGGCGATGGCCTGAGGCTGTCATCGAAAGAGAGATAGATCTTAAATGCGCAAACTGCATCCCTTTTGCAAGTCGCTACCATGATTCCCTCTGATAACCCTGGTTTATTGGTTTATTAAACATGAAAAGCGCAGGAACCTTACCGTGGCCGTTCCCTACCAAAGGCTCTCGCATTGCCCGTCGAAGTAGAACGGCAACGTGTAGAGCCTACGCTTGTATATGTAATATAGACTCTGCTTCCTCTCGGAAGTGAGTACAGTGATTACATACCACGCGCATCTACCGTTGCTACGCTCCTGACTTCGACTGAGAATTTGCGAGATTCTTGGTAGTCAAGAACAAGCGTCAAGTAAACGCTAATCTATATGTCAGCTTCCCGCCCCAAGCCCATGACCGGGCCCTACACAGACGGTCTGCGTCGGCAAAAATAAAAAGAATATTTTGTCAATGCAAATTTTCATCGCTTCTACATCGGCTTTTAACATTTGCAATCGCCTTTCACTATCTTTTGATAAGATAGGATGCGGCTCGGAAATGCAAATAAAAAAGTTTTTATTTGCCATTCCTCTCGCCTTTCACTATCTTTTAATAAGATAGGATGCGGCTCGGCATAACAAGCTTAAAAAAAATGGATTTTTTTGCTTGTTTTGCACTCGCCTTTCACTATCTTTGCACGGTCGAAACGGTGCTCCGGCTTAATAGGGAACGAAGTGAAATTCTTCGACAGTCCCGCTGCTGTAAGTTCTATCTTTCGTCGATCGCCTTTGCCACTGAGGCCCGGCTTCGGGAAGGCGCGGTCGTCTGGAACGAGTCAGAAGACCTGCCGTTTCGTTATTGTCAAACTTTAATAACCCCCTGCGCGGACAGGTTTCAGTTATGAAAAATTACTTTGTTGCAGCGTTTTGCGCTTTCAGTGCCCTCTCAGCGGGGGCTAACTCTCCGTTTATCTCTGAAGTTTTCGAATATGTTCCGGCTCCCGGACAGTTTATCCATGTGATTCCCGAGGTTACCGACGACATGAGTCGCGAACAGGTTCTCGAGGTTGCGGCCCGTCAGCTTGTCGGCGACGAGCGTCCCGGCATGGTGTCGTTGGGCGCTTTCGGCGGATATATCGTGTTCGGTTTCGACCATCCGATAGCCAATGTCGAGGGCGAATATGATTTCAAGATCTACGGCAACGCAATGAAGTCGCTTGGTTCGGGAGTCGATACTTCGGCCGAACCGGGCATTGTAATGGTCAGCGTCGATACCAACGGCAACGGCATTCCCGACGACGAATGGTTCGAGCTGCGCGGCAGCGCCCACGACAAGGCGTTTGCCAATTTCACAATCAGATACAGCCGTCCGTCACAGACTGAGACGTCAGAAAATATCGCATGGACTTCCAACGACCCCGACAGCCCGTCGGGAATCATCACGCTCAACGATTTCCACACCCAGAGCTACTGGCCGGGATGGATGATCGAAGGGGACGTCATCGAATTCTCTGGAACCCGTCTGCCCGGCAACGCCCGCAACGACAACGGCACCTGGGTTCTCTCCCCCTTCGACTGGGGATATGCCGACAACCGACCTGATTTCGTCAATGTCAACGGCAACATGGAGCCTAACCCCGAGGCTCCCGGCTTCAATATCGACAATGCCGTCGACGCCGACGGCAACAGCGTCAGACTGACGGCTATAGACTTCGTGAAGGTCTACACTGCCGTCAACCAGACCTGCGATTTCCTCGGCGAGACCTCGACTGAGATATGCGGCGCCCGCGATCTTCATTTTGTGGCGTCGCTGACCGATGTCAAGGCCGCTGTAGAGCCGCTGCGCCTCAGCGGACGCAGCCTCGTGGTCACTGTCGGCTCGGCCGCGCGTGCCGAGGTCTACAATGTTGCCGGACAGCGCGTTTTATGCTCGGACTGCGCCGCCGGACGCACTGAAATAGACCTGTCGGCCCTTCCGGCCGGCATCTATGTGGCCCGCGCCGCCGGCTCTGCCATAACAATGGCACTCCGCTAACTCAGACTATCAATCCTTCTTTTTCTACTGCCTTTTAGGGTGGCGCGCTGACGCGTCGCCCTGAATTATTAGTTAACAGGTGTTAATTCGAGGCCTTCTGCTTGACGAATAACACGTTTTATCATACTTTTACCAACGCAATCAACAATTCATCATTTATTTTTGACTTTATGAGAAAAACTACGCTAATGGCTATGATGGCTTTTTCAGCCATGACAGCCGCTGCGCAGACGCCGGGGCAGATTCAGACCTCTGCCATGTCCGACGTTCCTTTTGCCGCCTCTCTGGAGGCGACAGGTCTCGTCCGCGGTGAAACCCGTCAGTCCGTCGTGCCTCCGATGAAAGCCGGTTATGCCGAAGGGGTTACTCTCTGGGCCAACCCGATCTATGCCCGCTCGTGGGGCGAGATGGAACAGTATTTCGGTATGAAATCCTACACCTATGCCAACGGCAAAATCACGGCCAAGCAGCTCCACCATGATATGTATCAGTGGGCCAACGGTTCAGGAGCCTATTACGACGGCAAATTCCACATGGTATCGCGAAGCTACACCTATCTCTACTGTGAATATCTCGTCGACGGATGGGAACTGCTCAGCAACGAGATCCACGATACAAAATTTCTCGGCCTTGTCGCCACCGACTGCGATTACGATCCCGCAACGGGTCTGACCTACGGATGTTTCTGGAATCCGACACTGAGAACCTACGAGTTTGCGTCGGTCGATTATGAGACGCAGACCCACACGTCTATCGCCCCGATGGAAGAGTTCAGCGGCATCGCTATCGACGGCTCGGGCCGGATTTACGGTGTCAAGACCTCCGACGGTGGTCTTTATACTATCGACAAGAAAACCGGCGAGCAGAAGCTTGTCGGGCTTACCGGCGTGAAGCCCCACGCTCTCCAGTCGATGGCTTTCGACCGTAAGACGGGAATACTATACTGGGCAGTGCGCGCTCCTGAAAGTGTTTCGTATCTCGCTACTGTCAATGTCAATACCGGCGGCGTGCGCCGTCTGGCCTATCTTCCCGACAATGTCCAGCTTTCGTGCCTCTATGTGCCCTACGTGGCCGACGAAGGCGCTCCGGCTCCCGCAAAGGACGTAACCCTTTCCGGCGCCGGAACCGCGCTCACTGTCGGTTTCACCATGCCGTCGGAAACGGCCGACGGTGCCGCTCTTTCTGCCGACGGGCTGATCTATTCGGTAGCTGTCAACGGCGAGCAGAAGGAATCGGCCGCTGCGGCTCCCGGAGCGAAGATCAGCCTCGACATCGTAGCCGACGACGGCTATAATGCCGTTGTCGTCACGGTTTCGAACGCAGCCGGACAATCGGCGCCCGTCGACCGCCGACGCTGGTTCGGCGCCGACGTTCCGTCGGGAATTCCGGCATTGAGGGCTTCGGTAGCCGATGACGCCGACCACACCGTCAGTCTCAGCTGGGATGCTCCGCTCAACGGCATCCACGGCGGCCTGCTCGATCAGTCGGCCCTGAGCTACGATGTTGTCCGTATGCCCGAAGAGCTGACTGTCGCCTCTGATCTGCGCGCAACGTCGTTTACCGATGTTCTCGGTGTCGGTCGCGTGGGCAAGGTGTTCTATGTCGTAACTCCCCGTTGCGGCGACAACCGCGGAGAATCAATAACCTCTGAGATACTCCTTGCCGGAGGCGCCTACGGTCTGCCTTATTTCGAAGGCTTCGACAACAAGGCTGCTTTCGAGTCGTATCACGTCGTCGACGTCAATGACGACAAGCAGACCTGGTTCTGGAATACCAAGCTCGCGCAGGCCGAATATCTGCGCAACTATGCCGCGCCGCGTCAGGCCGACGACTGGCTTCTGACTCCCGAAATGTACTATAAGGCCGGCCGTGCATATTGCCTGAGCTACGATTCGCGTTCCGACGATTCGCGCAATCCCGAGACTATGGGCATTGCTGTAGGGCAGGGCACCGATGTCGCGGCTTACGCCGAGGTTCTTGCCCCCGAGACAGTCCCCAATGAAGAGATGCAGAACCGCCGGTTGTATTTCACTGTTCCCGCCGACGGATTCTATCGTGTCGGATTCCATGTTACAAGTGCGGCCACCGCGAGCGCCCTGCTTGTCGATAACATCTCGATAACCGACGGCCCCGCCGTGGCAGCTCCCGGAATGGTTACCGACGTTGTCATGACAGCCGACCTCGAAGGTCATCCTGTAGCCGAGCTTTCGTTCAAGACTCCCGCCTCGACAGTCGGTGGCGTAACGCTGACTTCGATAAGCAAGATAGAGATCAGGCGTAACGACGAGCTCATAGCCACGCTCACTGACGTAGCTCCCGGCTCGAAGCAGACCTACACCGACCGCGCGGCCGTCAACGGCACGAACCGCTATTCGATTGCGGCCTTCAACGGCGTCGATGGAGGCGCTCCCGCTATAGTCGAGGGCTTTGTCGGGCAGGATATTCCTTACGAGCCCGAGAATGTCAAGATTGTCGACAACGGCGACCATTACACCCTGACATGGGACGCACCCGGCTCGGTCGGAACACACAAGCTGCCCGTTATTGTCGACGAATTGACCTATACCGTCTCTTACGGCTATCATTACACACCCATCGCTTCTGATGTCAAAGGAACTTCCTACACTATCAGCGGCGATATGGTAACCGGCCCGCAGGATATGATAGGTTTCCATGTCGCCGGTGCCACCCCCGCAGGCTCGGGTCGTGTCGGCGACTCGAATCCGATCTTTGTCGGCAAGCCCTACTCGCTGCCTTTCCGCGAAAGCTTCGCGCGCGGCATGGCGCCCGATTCCTACTGGTGGGTCGGCGGTGGAAATGTGTTCAAACTGACTGACCTCAAATCGTTCGACGGCGACGGCGGATGCGTTTATATGCGCACCAACAATACCGAGCGCGACAACTGGTTCAACACCGGAAAGCTGCGCCTCAGCGAGGCCGCCAAGCCGGTTGTCAGCTTCGCCTACTACGCCACCCCCGGTTCGAGCTTCAGGATCGAGGTGTGTGTGACGCCTGTTGGCGGCGACGACATCGTTGTCGGAACTATCGATTTCAGCAAACTGACCGGCGAGCCCGGATGGCGCACTGCTCTCTTCGATCTGTCGGCAGGAAAGTCGCAGGATTATTCGTTCGTGAAGTTCCACACAACCCATGCTGTTGGCGGAACCGAGGTATTCCTCGACCGCATTACCGTTCGTGACTCGCAGGGCTGCAACCTCCACGCCGGCTCTCTGAACGCTCTGTCGACAATCTACCCGGGCCAGACAATACCTGTCAGCGCCGAGGTCGAGAACTTCGGTTCAGTGGCCGTCGGCGGAAAAGTGGCATTCTATGCCGACGGAAATGAGTTCGCCCGCGTCGACTGTCCGACAATCGACCCTGACGGCTCGGCCACAGTTGTCGCCGAATATGCCCGTCCCGACGGAATGACTGAGCCCGTAGAGATCACGGCAGAGATTATATGCGACAACGACCAGCTGGCTTCCGACAACACATTCGACGGGCTGACAGTGACCCCCGTCGAGTCGCGCCTCCCTGTTGTCAGCGACCTCTATGCCGAAGCTGACGCAAGCGGCGACGGTGTGGCCCTTTCGTGGAACGACCCGAACTCTAAAGACGGCCTTGTCGTTGAATCGTTCGAGACTTATCTCCATAAAGACACCTCCTTCGGCGAATGGACAACCTACGACGGCGACCGCGGACTGACCTATGCCAACCAGATTGTCGACATAGGCCATGGAAATGAGGAAGCCTCTTTCTGGGTGTTCAATATCGACGGAGCTTCGGTTACGATGACCGACCGCGAAGCTTATACGCCTCACAGCGGCGACAATATGCTGCTGGCAATGTCGTCGGAAGACATAACGATTAAAGTCGGCGACAGCAACGACGACTGGCTGATCTCCCCCGAACTGACGACCGGCGAGGCACATTCGCTCTCGCTATGGGCAAATTCGATCCGCGGAAATACCTACGGACATGAGAAGTTCGAGATCTATGCCACCAAAGGATTCCCCAACGACTTCAAGGCATTCGAGCTGATCGCTACCTACGAGGTTCCGCAGGGATGGACGAACTATACCGCCGAACTTCCCGAAGGCACCCGCTTCTTCGCCATACGCTATTGCAGCTGCAACCTCTATCTTTTCGCCCTCGACGACATCGAGTTCGACCGCGGCGACTTCAGCCCGAAAGGATTCAACGTCTATAGCGACGGCGTCAGGATAGCATCTCTCGATGCCTCGGCTCGCAACTATAGTGTGGCCGGTGCCGATGCCTTCAACCATACCTATAATATTACGGTCATCTATGACAACGGCGAGTCGCCTATGTCGAACAACGCCTTCATAGGAATGGGCGCCGGACTTGTCGACATCAGCGACATCCTCGCCGATGGCCCGGCCGACATCTACAACCTGCAGGGAATCTGCGTGCGCCGTGCCGCCACGTCGGTCGACGGACTTCCCGCCGGAGTCTACCTGACCCGCGGCCGCAAGTTCTTCATCCCCTGATCAATCCCTGAAATTGAACAATAAGGAGGCAGCGCTTCGGCGTTGCCTCCTTTTTCGGCGTATCAGAATCAACGATTCCGACAAAGAATCGCTGGAGTTGCGGAAAATCATATGCAGGTTATGCGCTCGGAGTGTCACAGGTCAGGAGTGGAGGAAGGGGAGATGCCGGAGGGCGGCGCGGGTGAAGACGTGGCGCGAGAGAAACGAGACGATGAAGCCGGTCGACAGGGCTGCTATCACGGTGCCTTCGCGAACCCCCTCGATATGGCCCGAGCAGGCTATGCCGAGCAGCAGGGCTGAGCTGACGAGGACAACGTCGAAGATAACTTTCAGGCGTCCGAAATCTTTGTTGTAGCGCCGGGCGGCATATTTTACAAACCCTTCGGCACTCATAATGGCTACATTCGGCTTAAGTTCAAGAACGACGCCTGTTGCCTGGCTAAGGCATCCCGCGCCGAGCATTGCTAACGCCATGGGATAGGATGTCGGCTCGATAGATCCGATGAACGCCATGTTTATGTCAATGAATATACTGAAAACCAGCGAGAATGGGAGCTGAAGCAGTATCTCGATGCGGTCTTTGCGTGTCCCGAGGCCCGAGCGGATAAGCCAGAACTGGCCCGCTATGAGAAGTACGTTGATGAGGAAGGTAGCTGTGCCGAGCGTTATCGGAGTGTGGAGTGTGACCACATAGTTCACGCTTGAGATCGGAGTTGTTCCCAGAGTTGACGCAACGATCAAAACGATTCCGAGTGAGAGGAAATAAAGCCCTGCGATGAAGGTGAGATAACGTAAGATTATGGTTTTTATCATTAACCTGAAACTTTTCGGACTGCAAAGTTACGGATTTTTTCGATATGGCCGGATAAAACAGGAGGCCGCGCCTGAGTGTCGGCGCGGCCTCCCGGTCGTTGTATGTAATTCGAAAAGGTTTATCTGCGGATCTCTTTAGTGGTTCCGTCGCGGCCGGTGATGAGGTAGATTCCGGCGGGAAGGCCTTCAAGGGCGTTTTCGCGGGCAACCTTACGGCGTATGACAATGCCCGAGATTGAGGTGACGTCGACGAGGTTGGCGCCTGCGCTGTCTTCGTTGATGTCGGTGATTCCGGTTACAGAGTCGTAGCTGAAATAAACTCGCTCGCCGGTCAGTCCGGGAGTTGTACGGCCGTTGAGATAGGCGCGTCGTCCTTCATGTTGAATGTCACTGCCGTCGGCCGCCGGTCGGCCGAAATACTGCACGAAATTATCGCCGTAGGTCTGGCCGCTGAGCGGGAATCCCTGACTTTCGGGATTGAGACCGCGGGGCTCGGTCAGACCGGTCAGAACGCCCGAACGGTCGTGATAGTCGTTTTTGCGGTTGGTGGGATAGCCGGTGAAGGTGTAGATCTTAGTGGCTGCGCTCCGGCGTCGCGGGGCTCCCTGGCTCTGTTGCTCGCGCTCGGCGAGAAGTTCGAGATTGCGCACGAGATAGGGGTAGTTCGCCTTGATGAGGTCGGTCTGTGTTCCGTATTGGATAATATGGTATCCGATTGTCGAGCCGTCTTCGATCGACTGTTCTCCGGCTTCCGAGACTCCCGTTGCCTCTACGACTTCGAGACCCTGCGGAACTGCGTGGTCAAACGGAAGGATGATCGTGTTCCATTCGTTGGGGAAATCGAGATCGATCCTGGTCTGCTCGACGTTGTTGCCGTAGTAGGTCAGGCGAAGGTTGTCGAGATAGAACGAGGCTGCTCCCGAGGCATTCGATTCGCGGAAGAAAACGAGCTCGCGGGTCTCGTCTTCGTTGGTAGCTTTGTCGAACTCGTAGACGATACGGCCGTTTTCGGTTGATGCGTTGAAGTATTCCCCCACAAGGCCGATCTGGTCGCTGCCGGCTGTCAGGCCGCTGATCTCAGAGCTGTTGGGGGCGAGAGTCACGGCCTCGCGGTCGCCGAGACGGAATTTGACGTCGCCTGAGGTCGAGGCATACTGGAACTCGAGTTTGTATTTGCCTGCGGGAAGGTATGACACTATTGTCGACAGCGAGAACGTAGTGTTACCTGTCGAAGTGTTGTAGGCGCGCCACATTCCGCCGCGCTGTTCGGCTGTCTGACCGGTAGTGACATTGCTGCCCGCTGTCAGATTCCAGTTGCTTATCGAACTGTCGCTGTTGCCGAACGAGTAGGAGGGAATGAGGAATGTGGCGTCCATGCCGCGCTCGGGGTTGGCCTTCTCTTTCAAACGGCTTATGCGGTCGTAGCCTTCCATAGTCCAGAGGGGAACTTCGTCGTCGGGAGTCATGGCGATAAGCTGCCACATCTGATGGGGGTCGCTGTCGTCGGGGGCTTCGGGGTTGACATAATATGCCGGAGTATCGAAGTAGGGGTTGTTGTCAGCGTCGATTGGTCGGGCAGTCAGGCGTTTGTTCGATACCTGACCGGTGATGTGGTAGACGGGGTAGCCGTCCCAGTAGGTGCGGCTCAGAAGGAATTCTGTGCCGTTGTTGTTTTCGCCGTCGGTCGGGTCGCAGTAATACTGTCCGTCTTTGTTCTGAAGGGCACCGAAAGTTGTCACAAGGCGCAGGCCGTTGTCCCCTTTCTCGAAGGTGACATAGTGGCCGGCATAGTTCGCTACGGCGTGAGCGCCCCAGTCAGCACCGCCACCGAAATATTTATAGTAGTTGACATCTTCGCTGGCGCCGACGTTGCGCAGGAATATGCGTTTCCCTGCCAGAGGATTCTCGGGACGGGCTTTCCAGTCGATGTTCGGGTCGATCTTATAACGCACTACCGGAGCATCCTTGCCGCGGGTAAAGTTGTTCTCAATCACCTTATAGACAGAAAGGTCGCCGTTGGTCTCGCTGTTGAGGCAGTAGTCCATGAACACGATTCCGAGCGGGCCCGCACCGAGCCGCCCGTTCTCGTCGCCGAGGTCGTCGATGAGTTGCTTGTTGAGCGTGGTCGCGTTCTCTTTGTAGTTATCCGAAGACGAAACTCTGCTTGTTTGCATTGTCATGAAGTTCATGATCCATTCCGAAATATAAAGTCCGTTGAGATTATACATCGTCATGGGTTCGTCTTGTGCCTGCGCGAAATTTATGAGATTGAGCATGTGAGCTTTCTTAGTATCCAGACTCTCTTCGCTGTTTGACGATATGTCCTGAACATGGAGGCGGGTCGACACTTCCGCATTGCTGTGAAGGTTGAGACGTCCCGGACGCTGATTATCGTTGAAAGAGGTGCGCCAGTTCTGAATGTCGGCCTGATTGGGGTGTTGAAGATAGCTTGCTCGGTCACGAACCGTAATCACAATCTTGCCGCGTGCTTCTCCTACTGTCAGGTTCGGACGGAATTCAACAATACATTTTTTGACATTTTCATTGTTGTTGAGAGCCTGATTGTATAATGTGTTTGATCTGTCCGGTTGGTTGCCGTTATTGCCGCGAAATATGTGTATGACAAAAAACTCGGTAGGATGATATTCGAGGTAAGTTGCCAATTTCTTCATCCCGTCTTCGAAAGAGATATCCATTATGTCGGTTCCATGACACAAAAATAAATTAGCACTTCCGATTACTGGATTATAATATCCGGGACGCAGGTCGATACCGCGGATACCTCCGGCCAGGAGTTCATCCATCGTTGCGCTCTGACAAGTCGAGTTGACGGGGCCTGTAACTGCTGAGATCGCGCGCCAGTTATTTTCGCCGGTGACGAAGTCGTGGGCGGCGGGGATTGATACGTGGGCGACGAACATGTTGTCGGGCAGATCGGCCATCCAGTCGGCGGCTCGGTCGCCCTGATCTTTTATCAGTGTCTGAGTTTGTGCGTCCCACCTTTGATCCCATTTCACGCCTGATATTGCGGCCGTAGCAACCGACACGGATGTGACGGCCAGCATTGCAGAGATTAAATGTTTAAGCATAGTTTAATATAGGTAGAATTATTGAAAAAATAGCTATAAATACCTGAGGTAAGTCGGCTTAAGTAAGCAATTTGAGGCTTCAGGAGATGCAAAGATACGACGAAGGGGGCAAATTACCCCCCCCATTTGTTAAAAAATGTCAAATAGTTAATTCATAGCGTTTTAAATCGCTAATTTGTGCGTTTTTCTGTAAAAAAATGCCCAAAACCGGGAAGATACCCTAAAAATCATGGGGCGGGGGCATTGCGATATGTCAAGGAGTTCTGCCCCGACGTTAAGGTGTTGGTTATCAGCGGATGCACGAGCGTGCATCCTAATGCTATTAACTAAGATAAAATCGGCGTCAGAAACGCTCTGGCGTAGGGACGTGCCTTAATGCTATTAACTTAATGAAATCAGCGTCAGAAACGCCCTGGCGTAGGGACGTGCCTTCGGCACGTAGCATTGCAACGTCCTGATTGTCAGTCGCATGTGAAACGTGCCAAAGGC
>DBGBEM010000155.1:0-1224 GCA_048477235.1 Muribaculaceae bacterium
TACCTTTGCGGAGCCTTTCAGAGGAAAGGGCGCTTAGCTCAGCTGGTTCAGAGCGTCTGCCTTACAAGCAGAGGGTCGGGGGTTCGAATCCCTCAGCGCCCACTAAAAGAGAGTTTGCATCGCGATGCAAACTCTCTTTTAGTTTCAGGCCTAAATCAAGATAAATCCCGATTAATCGGGATAAATCAAGATTAATCGGGATTTCTTTCGTTCCATCAGAGGTTGTCTTCGAGGAAGGTGAGGTAGGAGGGCTTGTTGTGGCGCCCCCAGGTGCCTTCATAGCGCAGACCCGATTCGCTGACGACGGGCGAGAGGCGCCATTCCGACTTCGATGAACCGTGGCCGAGCTGAATGTAGAGGTCACCGTCGGGTTGAATGAATCCGTTGGCGTCGAGGGTAGTGCCGTTCTCGTGGGTGTAGCGGCCATGGATTTCGCCGTCTTCGGTCAGCCAGCATCGCATTCTGACGCTGCTGTCGTCGATAGCTCCGAAAGCGCGGAAATAGGTATGGGTCGAGCCGGTTCGGTCGGCCACTTCGTCGAAATTGTTGCCGATGGTAAGCTCCGTCAGCCCGGCCATTCCCTTCATTACCCATTCGGGATTTCCTACATAGTCGATAAGTGACTTGCCGCCGCTGTTGGCGGGCTCTGCCACGACAGCGGTCTCTTCTTCTACCTCTATGGTATCTCCCTCATTGTAGGTTTCATCTACGACGACAGCACCAGCTTCGTCGTCGCCGAATTCGCCGAGGTCGTAGCCGCTCTGGCCGAGTGAGCCGAGGGCGCTCAAGCTCATCCAGACGCCGATGCCGAGCAGAACGACGCAGCCGGCGGTCGCGATGCCGTCGACGGTGTTGAAGCGCGTTTCGGTCTCGTCATGCTCATACTTCGTCGGGAGACAGAACATGACGAGCAGGGCGAGAGCGCCGAGGCCGGGAACGAGCACTATCAGCATGAGCCAGGGGCTCAGGCCGGCATCGCGGAGGCGACGAACGCTTATGGCGATGCCCGGCACGAGCAATCCCAGTCCGACAATAGAGCAGAGAACCGTTGCGATAAGACCGCCTGACACACCGGCGACAGCCATCATCAGCAAAACAAGGCCGGTGAGGCCGATCGAGGCAACCAGCATAGCAACATAGCAGAGCCAGAATTCCTTTCTCGAAGTGTAGCCCGAGAAGTCGGCGTAAGGCTTCAGGAAGCAGTCGACCAGATAAGTCTCGAAG
>DBGBEM010000156.1:0-7031 GCA_048477235.1 Muribaculaceae bacterium
GCTATGAGCGACAGCGGAGCCGACTGTTCGTAGGGACTCAGATTTTCGCGGCGGGCGATGCTGTCGGCATTCCTGAAATGGCGCAGAGCGTCGGAATGGAGATTCTGCAGATGGGCTGTCTCCCCTTTTATTATGGAGTAGTGGAATGAGGCTGTATGGCTGACCCGGCCGCATTCTGCCATAAGACGGTCGGCCGTTCTGTTGGCCGCGGCGAAGTTGCGTTTGTCTTTATAGCTTTGGCCGAGATTGGTCAGCGCCAGTTCGGTAAATTCTCTGTTGCCGAGCTTTTTTGCCAGCGGATAGGCCAGCTTGTTGTAAGTTATGGCGTTGTCGGTGTCGTTGAATGAGCCATAGATTACGGCAACAGAGATGTAGGCGGTCAGCAACTGCCGTTCGAGTTTGGCATCCCCTTCGGCCCCTCTGATGAAAGCAAGATATTGCTCGAGGGCGCGCGAGTAGTTGCCGTCGCGGCGTATGGTCTGCTCGGCTGTGTTGAAGATGTCGAGCAGTTCGCTTTGACGGTCGGTGAACAGCTGAGGGCTTGAGGCCCCGGCTGTCGGGGTCAGTGTCAGTGATATGACAATAAGGAGAAAGATAATTATGCGTCTCATTTTGCCGCATTAAAGGTAGCGAAAAAATGCGACCCGACAAAATGGCGAGCGGCCGCGGAATGTTCCGCGGCCGCACTATCGGTTGCCTGTTCTGCTTTTTTCAGAGGAAAGCGGGAGCCACGTAGCGGGCGAGCGCCCATCCGCCGGCGATGAGCCATACAAACAGGATGAACGCCAGGATAAACGGCTTGGCACCGGCTTTCTTGAATTTGTCGATGCTTGTCTCTGCGCCCAATGCCGTCATGGCCATCGTGAGCAGGAAGGTGTCGATATATTCGATTATGTCGAGAACCGGCTGTGAGAGAAATCCGAACGAGTTGAATATGATAATCCCGAGGAAGCCGAGGGCAAACCATGGTATGGCGATCTTGCCCCCCTGAGCGGTCGTTCCGGTCGAACGGGCTTTGATGGCAACCCAGTAGCCCAGTGCGAACAACACGGGGATAAGCAGCATCACTCGTATCATCTTGACGATGATGGCGACGTTCGACACCTCTGTGCCCATGGCGTTGCCGGCACCTACGACGTGGGCGACCTCATGGAGCGTCGAGCCGGTATAGATACCCATCTGGTTGGCGTCGAGGCCGAGCCAGCCGGCACGATACATTATAGGATAGAGGAACATCGATATTGTTCCGAAGATTACGACCGTGGCGACTGCGACGGCGGTCTTGTAGGGCTTTGTCTGGATTGTCGACTCGGCTCCCAGGACTGCGGCGGCGCCGCAGATTCCGCTGCCTATCGATGTCAGCAGGGCTATGTCGGAGTCCATCTTCAGCAGCTTGCCGATATAGATGCCGCCGATGATTGTCACCATAACTATTATTACGTCGACCATTATTCCGGCAACGCCGACATCCATAATATCCTGGAAGGTCAGGCGAAAACCGTAGAGTATGATGCCCAGACGAAGCAGCTTCTTGGAGCAGAACTGAATGCCGGGCACCCATGTCTCAGGCAGATGGTTGCGCAGCGAGTTGGCGTAGAGCATACCGAGTATAATACCTATTATCATCGGGCTGAACGACAGCTCTTTGAAAATTTGCGCTCCGCCGATATAGAATGCGGCGCACGAGAACAGTCCTATCAGAAGGACGCCGTGAAGCATATTGGCGCGGGATGATTTCATGTTTGTCAGGTTTGTTGGTGTTAATGATAAAGTTTTGTGAGTTTTTTATAGTAAGTATCTGCGTTAAAACGCGATATGGCGTTGTGCGATATGGCGTTGCGGTCGAATGTCATGTCCCAAAGGCGTTCGGTTGCTTCCGACAGGGCGCGCGGGTTGCCTGATTCGAAGATGTCGCCGTTGACTCCCGGCTCGATGAGCTCGGGAATACCGCCTATGTCGGCTCCGAGGGTGGGGGTTCCCATGATCTGGGCTTCGATAACCGAAAGCGGATTGTTTTCGTAACATTCCGACGGCAGAACCATCATTCGGGCGCGCCCGACAAGAACGCGGACGTCAGCCGGAGTACGGAATCCGGCGAACACTACGTTCCGTCCGGCTTTCGAGCGCAGTTCGGCTTCGAGCGGGCCGTTCCCGATGAGAATAAGCCGGCGCGAATTCATTGCCGCAGCCTCGACGAGTGTGCGCACCCCTTTTTCGCGCGACAGGCGTCCGACATAGCAGTAGTATGGCTCTGCGGTGAGCCTGTCGATGTCGGCCGACGTTGTCTCTGTGGAGGCAAGCCATCTGTCGGTATCGATGAAGTTGTTGAGCACAGTCAGCTTTGCCGGGTCAAAGCCTCCGGCTTTCATATTTTCGGCCATGAAGGCGCTCGGACAGATGAACATGTCGACAGCGCGCTCCAGACGGCGGCGGCTCCAGTGGCGGGCCTCACGGTAACCCACGGCCGACTGCAGTTTCGACCCTTTTATGCAGCTGTAGTCGAGACAGCCGCGCTTGTTGTCGCCGAAACAGCGCTGGCAGGGATTCATCCCTCCGAGCATACAGTCGTAGCGCGGACAAAGAAGCTTGTAGTCATGGAGAGTCCACACGGTTCTGATGCCGCGCGCATGGGCCAGTTCGGCTATGACAGGCGAGAGATGGGTGTGGATATTGTTGAGATGGACAACGTCGGGGGCGAAATCGTCGAGCAGCGCCGAGAATTTGCGGCGAACTTCGCGCGATCCGAACGGACGGGTCAGCGCCATCAGGCGTGTCATGTTCTTCGGGAAATACTTCTGCCACGGGGTCGGAAGGTTTTCGGGATAGTCCATGGCGAAGGCCGCCACTTCGTGGCCCCTGTCGCGAAGCATTTGCTCGAGATTGAGGGCATATATGCAGTCGCCTCCGCGACGATAGTAGAATTTGTTGGCTATCAGTATCTTCATTTGCGATAAACTTCAACTATGGTGTGGGGCGAGCAACGCTCTCCTTCGGGAGGAAGTTTCATATAGTCGCCGTAGATGGCCCTCAGGTAGGTGTCGTAATCGGATATGGCCATCGCTTCGGTATCTTCGAATCTGATTCTCCTGATATTCTCGAAAAGCGTGCTTTCGAAGATGTCGCGTGAGCCTATCGTGCTTCCGGCATATCCCGAAAACTTCGCGCCCGGTTGTCCGCCGCGCATTTTCCTGTCGATTTTCAGGGCAAGACTGCGGGCGGTGAAGGGGAGCGACACCATTGTCGCCGCTATTATTCCGATTTTCTTGGCAAAGGAATTTTTTTTGGTCGGCCTGACGATTTTCGAGCGGTAGAGAAGTTTCAGCCTCTTCATGGCGTCGACATACCGGGCGCTTTCGATATGGCTGTCGAAGAGCGGATCGATGGGAAAGATGTCGATATTTATGCCTATGGGCTTCGTGGTGCTCTTTTCGACGAGCACTGTCGAGATGTCTTCAATCTTGGCGTAGACGGCCGCATAGCTGTTGTCCGAGGCAAGGCAGTGCAGCCTCAGGGCGGACGGCGCGGCGTCGTTGAATTCGTCGGTGAGGCGGTCGTAGTCGGCGCGCGGCATCAGCAGGTCGATGTCGTCGTCCCAGGGGATGAAGCCGCCGTGGCGCACGGCTCCTATCAGCGAGCCGTAGGCCAACGAATAGCGCAGTCCGCGCTCGCGGCAGAAACTGTCGACCGCGCGCAGAATGTCGAGCTGTATCTTTTTTATGTCGGAGAGTTGTAGCGGTGTCATTGGCTGATGCAGCTTATCCCCCAGTCATAGACTTTCTTCATGACCGGCACGGGGAAGTTGTTCCTGGCGGCGGTGTCGATGATGAACCGCAGCCCGTAGGGGAAATCTTCCGTGAAATATCTGTTTGAGAAGTCGGGGACGAATCTGCCCGGTTCTGAAGCAGGCTTCATGGGCGCGGCGATATTGCGGAACGCTTCGATAGAGCGGATCTTGGCCGTCAGGGTGGCGGCGTCGCTGACTTCGTAATAGTCGGTTATCGACGGAACGGCTCCCTCTTTGATGCCTATATGTCGCAGCAGGGCCTGAAATTCCAGATCCATGTCGATGAGCAGCTGTGCGGCTTCGGTTGTCCAGTCTTCGTAGAATCCGGGCACTCTTTCGCAGGTCATGCCGGGGCGCCACGAGCCCCAGAGCGTGTAGAGTCGCGAGGGATGGAGAAGCGGATTGCTGTTTGATAGAGCAGCCTCATAGAAGCTGTCGAGAAGTTCCGTCGGAGTTTCGAAGAGTCTTTCGAAAAGGGCCCGGAGCTCTTCGGCGTGTTTGCTGTCGCAGCCCGTGACGGCGAGTTTCAGCAGACTCTTGTAGCCTTTAAGCTCGGCACTTCTTCCATATTCGGTTATGCGGCTTATGAACGGCACGCGCTGGAATCCGAACAGCGTTGTCGGCTCAGGCAGTGTCTCCATGGCCTCGAAGAAGAAACCTGTGTTTGATACTATCGAGCCTACCGGAACGCCCGGCCGGAGCCACGGCTTTATTTTCTTAAGCTCGGGGGCAATGGCGAATCCGGGGAGGCAGAGAATAACGATGTCGGCGTCGGCCACAGCTTCGGCAGCATCGGCCGTCACCTTGTCAAACTTTCCCGCAAACAGGCGTCCGTGGCTGTCGGTCACTTCAATGGTGTCGCTCCAGAGTTCGGGGCGACGGGTCATGACGGTTACTTCGCAGTCTTTTCTGGCGGCAAGAAATCCGGCCGTGACATGGCCGAGGTTGCCCCCTCCGCAAACACAGATTTTCATTTTCCGAATTGTTTAAGAGCTTCGATAAGACGTGAATTGTCGGCGTGGTCGCGCACGGCGATACGCAGGAACTGACCTCCTTTGAGTCCCCCCTTGTCAGAGCAGTCGCGCAGCAGAATATCGTGGCGTTTAAGTGTGTCGATGACTATCTCGCGCGCTGTCAGCGGCGCTTTGACCTCGCAGAGGAAATAGTTTGCCTGAGAGGGGATCACTCGAAGGAAAGGAATCTCGCGCAGCCGCTTCTCGAAGTCGTTGCGCTCGGCGATGAATTTGTCGCAGGCACGGAAGTAGTCTTTCTCGTATTTGGTGAATATCTGCATGAAATATTCGGCGAACGAGTTGATGTTCCAGATGCTCACCATCTTTTTGATTCGCGCGATCAGGGCCTCGTCGGCCGAGCAGAGTATTCCGAGGCGTATGCCGGGAACGCCGTAGCTCTTCGAGATGCTTTTCATGACGGCCATCGTCGGGTAGGCTTCGAGAATGTCGTCGTGGAGCAGGCTGTTGTCGCGCCAGCCTTCCGAGAAGTCGACGAAACTTTCGTCGACAACGAGCCTGACGCCGTTGTCGGCACACCAGTCGGCGAGTCTCAGAACGTCGGCCTTCGGTATGAAGTTGCCCGACGGGTTGTCGGGGTTGATGAGCATTATGGTGTCGGCCCGGTTGCGCGAGAAGAAGTCGATGAGGTCGTCGGCGCCGTAGCTGAAGTCGGGATTGTCGGGGGTGAAGGTCACCAGTGTAGCGCTGTCGCGGCGGTTCGGATATTCCTCGAAGGTGGGGCGCACTATGCCGAGCGTGCCCGGAAGAATCTCCATCAGAGCCTTGATCAGCTCGGCGGCGCCGTTGCCCGGAACGATATACTTCTCGGCCACACCCCAGCATTTCGAGGCAAGCAGAGAGTTGACTTTCATTCCCGAGGGATATTCGGCGATGAGGGTGGGGAAGAAGGCCTGCATCTCTTCTATAATGCGCGACGAGCTGAAATATGGGTTGACCAGATAGCAGAAGTCGAGCATGGCCGGGAACCGCCAGAAACCGCCGTAGCGGCCGTAGTATTTGCGCAGAATGTGGTCTTCGTCGGCGAAGATGGCTTCGGCGATGTCGAGATCCTGTTTGTCGTCGATCTCATACCATTTCACATTGCCGACCGGAAGAGCTTTCAGATCGCCGCCGCCGAGGAAGGTTATGATGCGGAGCACGTTTTCGTAGTATTCGTTGTTGCCCAGAGCCTTCATGTAGGCGTCGAGAAACGGAATATACTTGTCGTTGAGAAATTCGCGCGAGAATTTATAGATGTTTACGGTCTTGTAGTAGTCGGAGGTCTCTTCGTAGCGGAAAGCTGCTTTTGGCACGAAGTTGACGATATTGAGGTCTTCGTCGATTCTGACCATAGTGCCGTCCATCCAGCTCTCGTATTTGGCCACCAGAGCCAGGTTGGGCTGCGGATTGTCGAGAAGCAGGCTGAGCATCGTGTCGTCGAATATCAGGTCGCTCTCGAGCAGAATAGTGTCGTCGGCGCGAAGCCATTCCTTGGCCAGCGCAAGCGAGTAGATATTGTTGGTGCGGTCATAGACGGGGTTCTCGACATATTCGATTCTGAGGCCGTAGCGCTCGTTGCCGAGATATTCCATCAGCTCGCGGCCATGATAGCCGACGACCATCACGAGCCTGTCGAGTCCGAGCGGCGCGAGCTGTTTGATCATTCGGTCGATGAGGCGCGTGCCGTTGACTTCCACCATGCATTTGGTGTTGTTGCGGGTGTATTCGCCAAGGCGCTTGCCCATTCCGGCGGCTAAGATCAGTGCTTGCATATAAGAGCTTTTTTAATTTCCGTAAAGACTGAGGTATCGGCGTGCGGTGACGTCGACATCATAGTTTTCGATAACATGGTTTCTGGCGCGCTCAGCTTTTTCGAGAGCATCGCCGTAGTTCGCCTTGAGGTCGGATATTTTTCCGGCGAGTGCGCGGGCATCGCCGTTGGCGAAGACATTTCCGAATGTGTCGCCCATCGTGACCTCGGCAGGCCCCTGTCCGGCGCTGACGGCCACAGGCACCCCCGCTGCCATCGCCTCGGCCACGGTCAGCGCGAAGCCTTCGTTGCGCGAGGGCTGAACAAAGAGGTCGTAGTCGCGAAGATGCTGTCGCAGATACGACTGGTCGCGTTTGCCGGGCAGCCTGACGCGGTCGCCGACGCCGTGGTGCGCGATAAGCTCTTCGAGCTGTTTGCGGCCCGGGCCCTCGCCGATGAAATCAACCGACACGTCGGGCAGCAT
>DBGBEM010000157.1:0-7767 GCA_048477235.1 Muribaculaceae bacterium
CCCGCAAGCTTCACAAGCAGAAGGGCGGCGGCGGCTCGCGTATCGGCGACATCAACTCGCCCGTTCTCGTCGGCGGCGGCCGTGTGTTCGGTCCGCGTCCCCGCGACTACCGCTTCAAGCTCAACAAAAAGATGAAGCAGCTCGCACGTCGCAGCGCCTGGAGCGTAAAGGCAGCGCAGAACGAGCTGACCGTCATCGACAGCATCAATTTCGAAGCTCCGCGCACAAAAGACTTCGTCGCTTTCGCCAAGGCTGTCAAGGCCGACGGCAAGAAGCTGCTGCTCGTTGTCGGCCAGGATAACCGCAATGTTTATCTCTCGGCCCGCAACATTCCCAACACCGAAGTCATGCGTGCCGCCGACGTCAACACCTACGCCCTGCTCAATGCCGGCGCCGTGGTTATGACCGAGGAAGCTCTCAACGTGATCAACAACCTCTAAGCATAAACCCTCCGGAAGGACTTAAAACGAAATTCAACAATGGAAATTTCAATCACACCTATCGTAACCGAGAAGGCCACCAAGCTCACCGAGAAGGGCAACCGCTACACCTTCAGAGTGTCGCCCGAGGCCGACAAGGGTCAGATCAAGGCTCTGGTCGAGAAGCTCTACGACGTTAAGGTGACCGAGGTGAACACCGCGATCGTTCGCGGAAAGAACCGCCAGCGCTGGACCAAGACCGGCCTGCGCCGCGGCAAAACGGCCCGCTGGAAGAAAGCCATCATCTCGGTGGCCGAGGGCCAGACTATCGACTTTTACAGCAATATCTAATCAGCAATGGCAGTAAGAAAATTCAAGCCCACCACACCCGGGCAAAGACACAAGGTTATTGGTGTATTCAAAGGTACGATCACTGCTACTACACCAGAGAAATCTCTTACAGTCGGAAAAAAGCAGACCGGCGGCCGCAATGCCGAAGGTCACCTCACCTCGCGTTACCTGGGTGGGGGTCACAAGCGCAAATACCGCATTATCGACTTCAAGAGAACAAAAGACGGCATCCCTGCCGTGGTTAAGTCAATCGAGTATGACCCGAACCGCTCGGCCCGCATCGCTCTGCTCTTCTATGCAGACGGCGCCAAGGCCTACATGATCGCCCCCAACGGCCTCGCCGTCGGTCAGACCGTCATGAGCGGTGCAGAGGCTGCTCCCGAAGTCGGCAATGCGCTTCCGCTGGCCAACATCCCTGTTGGTACTCTGATTCACAACATCGAGCTGCGTCCGGGCCAGGGTGCCCGCATGGCACGTGCCGCCGGCAACTTCGCCCAGCTCATCTCGCGCGAAGGCGACTACGCCATCATCAAGCTGCCCAGCGGAGAGACCCGCAAGGTTCTCTGCGCCTGCAAGGCTACCGTAGGCGTCGTCGGCAACAGCGAGCACTCGCTGGAGAGCTCCGGTAAGGCCGGCCGTTCGCGCTGGCTGGGCCGTCGCCCCCACAACCGCGGTGTTGTCATGAACCCTGTCGATCACCCCATGGGTGGTGGTGAGGGCCGTTCGTCGGGCGGTCACCCGCGTTCTCGCAAGGGTCTCTACGCAAAGGGCCTGAAGACACGCGCGCCCAAGAAGAACACCTCGAAGTATATCATCGAGAGACGCAAAAAATAAGTTTCAGAGTAATCCAACACATCAACTATGAGTCGTTCATTGAAAAAAGGCCCCTTCATCAGCGTAAAGCTCGAGAAGAAGGTCGACGCCATGGAAGCCAGCGGCAAGAAGTCGGTCATCAAGACCTGGAGCCGTGCCTCGATGATTGCGCCTGAATTTGTCGGCCACACATTCGCAGTCCATAACGGAAATAAGTTTATCCCCGTTTATGTAACCGAGAATATGGTAGGTCACAAACTCGGAGAATTCGCTCCGACGCGCACATTCCGTGGCCATTCGGGCAACCGCAAGAAATAAGCCGGCGCGACCGAAGCCAGTGACTTAATCCAACAGTATTTGAAAAAACAGAAACAATAATACCAAATGGGTGTAAGAAAAAGAAACGCCGCCGACAAGCGTAAAGAAGAGCAGCGCTCGGTGGCATTCGCAAAACTGCTCAACATCCCCACTTCGCCCCGCAAGATGCGCTATGTCGCCGACATGGTGCGCGGCGTTGAAGTGAACCGCGCCCTTGGCATCTTGAAATTCTCGAACAAGGAGGCAGCCGCCCGCGTAGAGAAACTTCTGCGTTCGGCTATCGCCAACTGGGAAGCCAAGAACGAGCGCAAGGCCGACGCCGGAGAGCTCTGCATCTCGATGATCCGCGTCGACTGCGCACCGATGCTCAAGCGCCTGCGTCCCGCCCCACAGGGCCGCGGCTACCGCATCCGCAAGCGCGCAAACCACGTGACTCTCATCGTCGACACTATCGACAACTATACCAACAAGGCCAAATAACATGGGACAGAAAGTAAATCCGATCAGCAACCGCCTGGGCATCATCCGCGGATGGGACTCCAACTGGTACGGCGGTAAAAAATATGGCGACACCCTTCTCGAGGACTCCAAGCTGAGGAAGTACCTGAACGTTCGCCTTGCAAAATCGAGCGTGTCGCGTATCGTTATAGAGCGCACCCTCAAACTGATAACAATCACCGTATGCACCTCGCGTCCGGGACTGATCATCGGTAAGGGAGGCTCGGAAGTCGACAAACTCAAGGAAGAGCTCAAGAAGATAACCGACAAAGATGTCCAGATCAACATCTTCGAAATCAAGCGCCCCGAGCTCGACGCCGAGATCGTAGCCGCTAATATCGCCCGTCAGATCGAAGGCAAGATCGCCTATCGCCGCGCTATCAAGATGGCTATCGCCTCGACAATGCGCGCCGGCGCCGAAGGCATCAAGGTTCAGATCTCAGGCCGTCTCAACGGTGCCGAGATTGCCCGTTCCGAGATGTTCAAGGAAGGCCGCACACCGCTCCACACTCTGCGCGCCGACATCGACTACGCTCTGGTGGAAGCTCATACTAAAGTAGGCGTCATCGGCGTTAAAGTATGGATCTGCCGCGGTGAAGTCTATGGCAAACGCGACCTCGCCCCCAACTTCGCCCAGAGCGGCAAAGAGACGCGCGGTCCGCGCCGCGAGGGCGGCGAACGCCGTGGCGGTTTCCGCAAACCCCGCAACAACAACCGTTGAACCCCGCAATACAGAACTGAACAATGTTACAACCTAAGAAAACAAAATTCCGCCGCTCGCAGAAAGGCCGCATGAAAGGCATCGCCCAGCGCGGCAATCAGCTGGCATTCGGGTCGTTCGGCATCAAGACCCTCGAATCGAAGTGGATCACGGGCCGTCAGATCGAGGCCGCCCGTGTGGCCGTGACACGCTACATGCAGCGTCAGGGTCAGATCTGGATCCGCATATTCCCCGACAAGCCCATCACCAAAAAGCCTGCCGAGGTTCGAATGGGTAAAGGTAAAGGTAATCCCGAAGGTTTCGTTGCACCTGTGACCCCGGGCCGTATCATAATAGAAGTCGAGGGCGTTCCCTACGACATCGCCAAAGAGGCACTGCGTCTGGCTGCCCAGAAACTCCCGGTCAGCACCAAATTTATCGTCAGCCGCGACTATGACCCCACTCAAAACGTCTAACGCCTTATGAAGAAAGAAGAAATCAAGGAGATGACCACGGCCGACCTGCGCGACCGCCTGGAGGTCATGGAAAAGGACTATGCCCAGCTCAAGATCAACCACGCTATCTCGCCCGTTGACAATCCCGCCAAGATCACGGCTGACCGCCGCATGATCGCCCGCGTCAAAACCGAGCTGCGCCAGCGCGAACTCAACAACAAATAACCCCGATCACCGAAATGGAAAAGAGAAACCTCAGAAAAGAGCGCATCGGCATTGTCACCTCCAACAAGGGCGACAAGACCATCACCGTCACGGTGAAATATAAGGAGAAGCACCCCATCTACGGTAAATTCGTAGGCAAAACCAAGAAGTATCACGCTCACGACGAGAAGAACGAGTGCAGCGTCGGCGACAAAGTGCGCCTGATGGAGACCCGCCCCCTGAGCGCTACCAAGAGATGGAGACTTGTAGAAATCATCGAAAAAGTTAAATAACAATGATACAGACAGAAAGCCGACTCACCGTTGCCGACAACTCAGGCGCAAAAGAGGTGCTTTGCATCCACGTCCTGGGCGGTACGGGCCGTCGTTACGCCTCGGTGGGCGACATCATCGTTGTCACCGTCAAGAGCGCTATCCCCTCGAGCGATGTCAAGAAGGGAACAGTGTCGAAAGCAGTTGTTGTCCGCACCAAAAAAGAGGTGCGCCGTCCCGACGGAAGCTATATCCGCTTCGACGACAACGCCTGTGTTCTGCTCAAAAACGACGGTGAGCTCCGCGGCACCCGTATTTTCGGTCCCGTTGCCCGCGAGCTCCGCGCAACGAACATGAAGATTGTGTCGCTGGCACCCGAGGTACTTTAACTACCCTCAATTCACAACCCGACTTTTCGCAAAGCAATGAACAAAATGAATATCAAAAAGGGTGACACCGTCTACGTGCTCAGCGGCAACGACCGCAAGCATACCGGGCGCGTCCTCAAGGTGCTTCCGGCCAAGCAGGCTGCTATCGTCGAGGGCATCCGCATGGTCACCAAGGCTACCAAGCCGAACGCCAAGAATCCCCAGGGAGGCCTCGTCAAGACGGAGGCTCCCATCCATATCAGCAACCTCGCCCTCATCGACCCCAAGACCGGCAAGCCCACACGTGTTGCCTATCGCAAGGACGAAAACGGCAAACGCGTGCGTTACGCTAAAAAATCAGGAGAGGAGATTAAGTAATGACAACAACACTTCAGAAAGACTATAAGGAGCGCATCGTTCCCGCTCTCGAGAAGCAGTTCAACTACAAGACCGTCATGATGGTCCCGAAGTTGAAGAAGATCGTCATCAATCAGGGTCTCGGCGAGGCCACTCAGGACAAGAAAGTCATCGAGACAGCCCTCAACGAACTGACCGCCATCACCGGTCAGAAAGCAGTAGCAACCCTGTCGCGCAAAGACATCTCGAACTTCAAAGTGCGTAAAAAGATGCCTATCGGTGTCATGGTGACCCTGCGTCGCGAGCGCATGTATGAGTTCCTCGAGCGTCTGGTTCGCGTGGCTCTGCCCCGTATCCGCGACTTCAAGGGTATCAACTCGAAGATGGACGGCCGTGGCAACTATACCCTCGGCATCACCGAGCAGATCATCTTCCCCGAGATTAACATCGACAATATCTCGAAGCTCATGGGCATGAACATAACCTTCGTTACCTCGGCAAACACCGACGAAGAAGGTTTCGCCCTGCTCAAAGAGTTCGGTCTGCCCTTCAAGAAATAATCTCCAGCTGGAAGCTTCCAATGGCGCGGGCGTCCCTTCAGAGGGGCGCCCGCGCAGTTGAATGTAGGCCCCGGAAAGTCCATTTGTTGGCTTCTGGAATCCGGGAATACGGTTTTGGAAGAGTTTGCGGACTGAGATAAGTGATGGACAGACAGGCGGTTGTCGCTGTTGTAGAGTTTTTGTTAAGTGCCGAAATGATGCTTTTTTCAGATACGGTTATTATTTTTGCGATGTAATGACCAATCACTAAACTATGAATAAGAAATCATTAATCATCCTTTCAGCCGTAGCTCTCATGGCAATTGGCCGGGCCGATGCCTATGACGACAAATCTACCGTAAGTCAGTTTGATTTCGAAGAGGTTCCCACCGACCACGGGTGGCGCACTTACGACCTCGACGGCAAGAGCACCTATTATTTCGGCACTCCGCGTGGCTGGTATATGTCGTTCGAGGGCGACAACGGTATCTGCGCCGCTACGTCGCTCTTCAACTATGATGTCGACTACGAAAACTTTGTGACACCACAGACGGTGCCTGCCAACGACTGGCTGTTTTCGCCTGCCGTGGAGATTCCGGCCCAGGGCAGCTATGAACTCCGTTGGGACGCCAGATCGGGCGGTCAGGTAGATCTCGAAGATTTCGAAGTGAGAGTGATAGATTTTGATCTGCTTAATCAGCTCGAAGAGAGCTTTACTCCGAAGATGACGCTTAAGGAGGTGTCCGATAAGATGTTTGAGAATTCGGAAAGTCTCGGCACTTATCTACAGATAAGCCGTGAATGGACAACTTATGCCATCGACATCAACCGCTATCGGGGGCGTAAGGTCGCCTTCATCTGGCGCTACTGTTCCAACCACACTCAGTTGATAAGCATCGATAACTTCAGAGTGGTAGAGCAGGCTGACCGCAGTTTCGCGGTGGCTCTCGCAGCTTGTCCCGCACTCGGCTATAACTATGTCCGGGTGCCCGATTTCATGGTCGGAGATGAACTTTCGGTTCTGAAGTTCGACGTTATCAATGTCGACAGCAAAGACTTTGACAACGTCAGTGCCAGAGTTGAGATTGCCGACGCAGAGAATACTCTCTATTCCAGGACATTTGAAACCGGAGCGCTGAAGGCTGGCGCCACAGCATCTCTTTCTGATGAGATTGATGGCGAGACCCTTCGGACTCTTGTGGCGCAGCCTTACACTGTGACTGTCACTTCAACTTCCGACGGCGCTTTTGCCGATGTTATGACCGTTGCCAAAGATGAGGCTGCCGAGCTGACCGAGAACGAGTTGGCATGGGATACCGAGTTCGGCGAGTATAAATCGATAGGAACTGCCGATGCTGACCGCCTGTTCGGACAGCGTTTCTTCATCTGGCGCGATGCTGTCGCCAATGCAATTACCTTCGAAGTGGCGCCGGAGTGCACTGTCAGGAACACTCGTGTGTATCTTTATGAAGAGGGCGCCGATAATGTGGTGAAAGTGGGAGAGAGCGATGTTGTCACTCTCGATCCCGCAAACCGCAATGTCTACACCGTTGAGCTCGCCGAGCCTGTGAAACTTGAGGCCGGCAGGACTTATATCGCCGCTGTGGCCGAGACCGGTGACGGCCTGCTCTTCCTGCGCGTCAACAATAACAACAACGGCCGTATCGCCGTGAGCTACACAACCCGCGAGAACCATTGGGTCGAGGAAGGGAACGCCGTTACCTATGCTCTGGCTCTTAACCTTTCGGAGTATGTGCCGGCCGGCATCGGGGCCGTTGCTGAGAGCGGTGACGAACCTAATGTGATTGCCGAAAACGGTGTTGTCACAATAAGCGGTCACGGTATATATGAGGTGTATGAGCTTTCCGGACGGCTTGTCGCTCGCGGTAATGTCGACGGCGCGGTGACTCTGGGGTCTGTTTCGGCCCGGGGAGTCTACATTGTAAAAGTCAACTCGAAGAGCTGCAAGATAGTGCTCTGATGCAATAGCGATAGAGCGAACTTCCGACTCGGCCTCAGAACTGCTGGAGATAAGCGTTAAGATTGTCCCGGCGATTGAGGCCGAGTTTTGTGCGCAGACGGCTGCGCGCTATCTCTATCGATTTGACCGACTGTCCGGTGACGGCCGAAATCTCTTTCGACGACATATTGAGGCGTATAAAGGCGCAGAGCCGCTTCTCGTTGGGCGTCAGGTTGCCGTGGCGGGTGTAGATATTCTTGTAGAAGTCGCTGTGGAGATTCTGAAAAAGTATGCTGAACTCGTCGCGGAAAGAATTTTTGATGTTGGCCTGAATGTCGCGCAGAATCTCGTCCATTTCGTTGGTGTCGCCTGCTACTGACGACATGTCGATTTTGCCCATCAGGTCACTCACGAAGTTTTTGCGGTTGAGCAGGTATTCAGAGTGGGCATTGACCTCTTTGTGCTTGTTTATCAGTTCAGTCTCTTTCTCTGACAGCTCGCGCTCGGTTGCAT
>DBGBEM010000158.1:0-5048 GCA_048477235.1 Muribaculaceae bacterium
ACGTGACGGAGGTTAACGCCGTCACCGACAAACGACGGGCGTCCTTCGGTAACAAAGGGCGCTATGTCGGCTCAAAATTAGCAAATTTTCAGAAAACTACAGACATTTTCTCATAAAATTCCCCTGAAAGCGCTTGTTATAGTTCTTAAGGTCATTAAAGTCCTTAAGGTCATTAAGGTCCTTAAAAAAGTCGGGAGCCTTCCGCCGAGGCGGAGGCTCCCGAGAGGGGTTGCGGAAAAGCGGTTACCAGATTACGACGCGCTCGGCCTCGGGACGGAACATGGGCTGTCCGTCGGTGATGTTGAAGGCCTTGAAGAACGGGTCGATGTTGCTCAGGCCGACATTGACGCGGTATTTGGCCAGCGAGTGGACATCGGCGTTGGTCAGGTTGCGGATCTCGGCGTCGCGGATATTGCCTGCCCAGATGTTGGCGTAGTTCATGTAGAACACCTTGATGGGGTCGATGCCGTCGATGAGGGCTTCCTCAGAGGTGACATCGATGCCTTTTTTCTTCTGCGAGTCGAGGAACGCTGTCATCGAAACGCGCAGACCGCCCTGGTCGGCGATGTTCTCGCCAAGGGTGTAGGCGCCGTTGGCGTGGAGACCGGGAAGAACCTCGACAGCGCTATACTGGTCGATGAGAGCTTTGGTCTTGTCGGCGAACTTGGCGGCATCTTCTTCTGTCCACCAGTTGACCATGTTGCCGTCGGCGTCGAAGTTGCGGCCCTGATCGTCGAATCCGTGGGTGATTTCGTGACCGATGACAACACCGATGCCTCCGTAGTTCTCGGCGTCGGAAGAGTTCGGGTCGAAGAAAGGAGCCTGAAGAATACCGGCGGGGAACACGATTTCGTTGGCCATCGGGTTATAATAGGCGTTGATGGTCTGGGGTGTCATGCCCCATTCGGTCTTGTCGACGGGCTTGCCCCACTTGTTGTAGGTCTCCTGCTGATGCCACATGCTGACGTTGTGCATATTCTCGGCATACGACAGAGCCGGGTCGATATTCATTGTCGAATAGTCTTTCCATTTGTCGGGATAGCCGATCTTGACAGTGATGGCGTTGAGTTTCTTGATAGCGTTGAGCTTTGTGTCGTCCGACATCCAGTCGAGGTTGATGATGTGCTTTCCGAGAGCCGTGCGGAGGTTCTCGACGAGGCCGATCATATAGTCTTTCGACGACTGGGGGAAGTAGCGCTCCACATAGAGTTCGCCGATAGCGTCGCCAAGAGCGCCTTCGGTGGCGCCCAGAGCGCGTTTCCAGCGCGGACGCTGCTCGGTAATGCCGCTCATGACCTTGCTGAACTCGAAGTTGGCGTCATTGAAAGCGTCGCTGAGAGTTCCCGACGCACCGTTGACAACCTCCCAGAGATAGAGGTCTTTGATCTCGCGCGGGGTCATAGAGCGCTTGAGGTTGTCGCCCTGCTTGACTGTGCGCAGCTCGGTCACGATAACCTGCTCGGGAGTGGCGATGCCCATGGTCTTGACGAAGAAGTTGTCCCAGTCGATCGAAGGATATTCGCTCTTGAGGAATTTGATGTCGCGGGGGTTATACATGGCCGGAATATTGCGGCTCTCTTCGCGGGTCCATGTCGAGTCGGCCAGAGCTGTCTCATATTTGATGACATTCTTTGCGACGCGCTTTGCGGCACTCTTCGAATAGCCGGCGTTGACCATCTGCTTCTCGATAAGCTTCTTATAGGCGTTGAGCACTTCGACGCTGCGCTTGTCGCTCTTCAGATAATAGTCGCGGTCGCCAAGTCCGAGCGGTGCGCCCGAAACATACATGGCATATTCCTTGGAATTGGCCAGGTTCTCCATGGGGCCGGCTCCGATAAAGGGATTGCCGTAGTTAGCGTGCATGAAGAGGAAGAGGTCGTCCATATCGGCGTCAGCGGTCTTCTCGATGCGGTCGAGAATAGGCTTGATAGGCTTGACGCCGAGTTCGTTGCGGCGCGTCGAATCCATTGCCTGATTATATATGGTGGCGACCTTGAAAGCTATCGTCCCGGGGGCGGGATTGGTTGCGTCGAGTCCCATGACGATATTCTTGATGCGCACCTCGGAGGTGTCGCTCAGAATGTTGAACTGGCCGTTGCGCGAGCGGTCGGGGGTGAGGGGATTGGCTTTCTGCCAGCCGCCGTTGACATGCTGATAGAAATCCTGTCCGACGGCTACAGAGGGGTCGAAATAAGAGGGGTTAAGACTGTGGAGATGCTCTTTTGCACCGACACCGCCCGTCACAAATGTGAGGACGGTGAGGGCAACGAGAGCCTTTTTAAAGCTCTTCATAACGTGTTGTGGTTTAAGGTTAAGGTTGATTACTTTTCAGGTTCGAGAATGAGCACTTTGTAGTTCTTCTGTGCCATGACTGCCTTGGCGTAGGCCTTGACGTCGTCGACGGTGATGCCTTCGAGGGTAGCGACGCGGGTTGTGAAAGCGTCGTTGCCATGGATGAGCCAGCCGGTGATACCGTTGATCCATCCGTTGTTCTTCTCGAGGTTCTCTTTGGCTTCCTTGACCATGAAGTTGCGGATGTCGGAAAGCTCGGCTTCGGTCAGGTTATTGCCTATGGCGTTGAATTCGTCGGCAACGACTTTCAGTACCTGCTCCTTCATTTCGGGCTTCATCGGGAAAGCCGACTGGAGGTTGACGTTCATCGGGCCCATCGAGCTTTCTCCGCCGTTGGCACCGATGCTGTAGACAGCACCCATCTCTTCGCGGACGGTCTTGAGAAGGCGTTTTGTCAGAACCTGACCGATGATCTCAGCCATGCGCTGGTTCTTCGGATTGACAGGCATATTGGCGGTCTGGAAGACTGCGACGTAGGTTGTCGGCTGCTCCATCTTGGTGGCCACGGTTACGTTGGCGTCGCCGGGGGTGATGAAGTCGGCTGCGTTATATTCCTCGACCTTCTTGATCGAGAAGGCGGGGTTGGCGGGAAGTGTGGCGATATACTGCTCGACCAGCGGACGGAAGGCGGCTTCGTCGATGTTGCCCACGAACACGAAGGTGTAGTCGGCGGCATTGCTGGTCAGAGCCTTCATAACCTTGGTTGTTCCCTCGGCGGTGGCGGCGGTGACGTCTTCAGCCGTAAGAGCCTGACGCATGGGCGACTTGAAGAGGTTCTCCATCAGCATTTTGCTGAACTTGTAGTCGGGAGTCTTGGTCTGGTTGGCGAGCATTGCCGACATCTGCGACTGGAAAGCCTTGAATTCTTCGGCGTCGTAGCTGAGTCCGGTGAAGGCCGAATAAACGAGCTCCATCAGGGTCTTGAGGTCTTTCGGAGTTGTCGAGCCGTTGATTTCGCGGGTGTAGGCGCCCATCGAGAATCCCATTCCGACCTGCTTGCCGGCGAGATATTTCGAGAGATCGTTGCTGGTGTAGCTGCCGAGCGAGAAGTTGTCGGCGCTGTAGGGAAGGAGCTTGATGCTGGCCAGTTCGGCGGGTTTCTCACCGTTGCGCGGGCACATGGCGGCATATCCGTCGAGAGCCTGAGCTTCCATGAGAATCTCGTCTTCCTTGAACTTGGTCTGTTTGAGGATTACGCGGACACCGTTGCTGAGGGTATATTCGGTTGTTCCCCAGTTTTCGTTCTTCGACTCGCTGACAATCTTGCCGGGAGCGGGGAGTTTTTCGATCAGAGGCTCGGTCTTGGCATTGTCGACGAAGGCTTCGATGTTCTCGGCGTCGATTTTCTTGATAGCAGCGTCGATGCCCTGTTCGGTAGCATAGACATTCTTATCGTTATCGGGCTGCATGACGAGGACTGCGCGCGACTGTCCGGCGACAGTCTCGGCGAGAGCCTGGTTCATGGCTTCCAGAGGAATCATCGGGGCCATCTGGTTCATCATGGTGTAGACGGTCTCGATTCCGGGAGCGGGATCGCCGTCGAGGAAGTTGCGGACATACTGGTTGACAAATGTGCCGCTCTCGATGGATGCGCGGTTGTTATAGGCGCGCTCGATGCTGCTCAGATATTCGTCGCGGGCACGGGTCAGCTCGCTCTGGTTGAAGCCGCCGCGGGCTGCGCGGAGAACTTCGCGGTAAGCGGCAGCGAAGGCGGGTTCGAGATTTTCATCTTTGGCAACAACGCTGAGCGAGAAAGCGTCTTTCACACGTGAGCTGACGAGGAAGCCGCCGAAGTTGACATCGGCCTGAGCAAACGGTGCGTCGGGTTTCGAGGTGATTTCGTTGAAACGGTTGTTGAGCATCATCGAAATCATCGACTGCATATACTGGGTCATGTAGTAGATCTGGGTGTTGCGGAGCTCCTGAGGCAGGGGATCGCTGAGCCACGACATTTCGATAACGTTGATGTTCATCTCCTTGTCGTGTCCGATGCCGTAGACGGTCTTGTTATAGTCGGGAACGGCGGGATATTCGCGCACTTTGGCTCCTTTGGGCATCTTGATGGGCGAGAAGATTTCCTTGATCTTGCCCTCGATATAGTCGACGTCGATATCGCCGACAACTACAATACCCTGAAGGTCGGGACGATACCAGGCTTCGTAGTAGTCGCGAAGAGCCTGAGGCTTGAAGTTGTCGACAACTTCCATGGTGCCGATCGGCAGGCGGTAGCCGTATTTCAGACCGGGATAGAGCGCCGGAAGAATCTGCTCGAGAATGCGCTGCGAGCCTTTGTTGCGGCTGCGCCATTCTTCGTGGATAACGCCGCGCTCCTTGTCGATCTCCTCGGGTTCGAGAAGAAGTCCGTCGGCCCAGTCGTGGAGAATGAGCAGGCATGAATCCTGAACGCTCTTGCGGGCAACGGGGACATTGGCGATATTATAGACGGTTTCGTCGATAGCGGTGTAGGCATTGAGGTTCTGGCCGAATTTAACGCCGACAGTCTCGAGCCACGAAATCATTCCGTTGCCGGGGAAGTTCTCACTGCCGTTGAAGCACATGTGCTCAAGGAAGTGGGCCAGACCACGCTGGTGGTCTTCTTCGAGAATCGAGCCGACCTTCTGCGCGATATAGAAATCGGCCTGGCCTTTAGGTTTCTCGTTGTGACGGATGTAGTAGGTCAATCCGTTGGGCAGCAC
>DBGBEM010000159.1:0-5716 GCA_048477235.1 Muribaculaceae bacterium
CCATTTCAGAAGAGTTGTATGGAGGTGGCGCGTTAATATCTCGGGATATTTTACGTAGTTGCGTCCGTTGAAGTCGAGATGAAGCACGGGGTGGCAGGGCCACTCGCCCGGCTCGAGCCTGTCGATGGCCAACCCATTGAACAGCTCCCGGTTGCCTTTGAAAAACTCGTGGAGCGTCGATATCAGCAGACTCTTTCCGAACCGCCGCGGACGGCTCAGAAAATAGTATTTGCCCGTATCGACAAGTTCATGCACAAGGGCCGTCTTGTCGACATAGATGCTGCCGAGAGAACGAATCTCTACAAAGCTCTGTATTCCGATGGGGTATACGATATTTGCCATAATCTGAAAGATACGATAGCAAAGTTATAAAAAAAAAACGCAAACGCGCCCATTTATACAAAATATAACCCAAAATATGCACGGAGTTGCTCATTTGACGAAAAAAAGCCAACTTTGCAGTGTGTTACTTTTTGCTATAACAACCGAAATCTGCGTTATTGCGCTATTTATAGCGGCAGCAGTCATAGCAACCTGTGTGAAGCCCTCGTCGTCGGGCCCCGTCCGCGAACAGCTTATCGCAGGAGGGCTGGTCGATGATCCTTTTTCCGAGCCCTGGCTCGAGCTATCGGTCACCGACGACCTTCTTCTCGCCGTGACGCGACGTGGAATCCCCGACATGACAACCGCGGGAACCGTCAGTCTCGCTGTAACAATAAAAGGATATGAAGTCAATATTCAGGAACGGCGCGTAGAGCGTCAGGGTGGAGAACTTGTCAATTGCGCCCTGTTTTGCATCGAGGGGCTTGCCGAGGAACGCTATCACATCACCTACCGCCGCGACGGCAGCGAGATCGCGGCCGTATTCACTTTGCATGTAAGGCCCGGGATGCGGCGCTCATTCGAGCGATGAGGCAACTACGGCAATCGTCTCAGTCGTTTCTGTAACAGCAAACAATCTCGACTGGCGCAGCCCCTCGATCCACAGCAACTCGCCGTCGCGCGTCAGCACTCGGGTGCGTCGCCGTTCATCGTGGGAGAGGTGCAAATCTTTGAGAATATCGCTGACCAGCCGCGAGCCGTTCATTCCGAGCAGTTTTATACGGTCTCCCCGCTTCCATAGACGTAGTGTCCAGCAATGGTCGCCCTCGAGAGCCGAGGCATCGAGAATAAGATGGCGCCCGTCGGCGAATTCTTTCATTCTGTCGCGGGGCAAAACCGACAGATCAACGATATCGCCGAGCTGCTCCGACTCAAGTATAGAGTATTCGGCCGTCTCGAAAGGCATAAGGTGTTTGCGCTCAAGACGCCATGAGCCGAAACGACGTTCTCCCCCCAGAGGGAGCGCGGTAAGAATGGCGTCGGTCGACGCCCGGTTGAAGCCCGACGACGCGAGAATCTGATATAGCTTGGCTGAAGCCAGCGGGTCAGAGACGTCGAACGTCGAGAAATCCCACCCGTCGCCTCTGCGGAAACGCTTGCGGAGCTCGGCTGCATAATCGTCGAGCAGCCGCGAGTCTTCATCAAGAATCGCCATTGTCCGGCGCAGACCGTCGAGTGCGCCCGGGCAAACCGATTCCAATGCCGGAACGACATGATGACGCACGCGGTTGCGGGTGAATCCATCGGCGGCATTTGTCGAGTCGTTGACAAAGCCTACTCCGGTGGATGCGACATAGGCCTCTATTTCGGCGCGGGTAAGCTCAATAAGCGGACGGACAATATGGCCGTTGACTCGCGATATTCCGCGCAGGCCGCGTACCCCTGTCCCACGACTAAGATTGAGGAAGAAAGTCTCAACGGAATCCTCACGATGATGTCCTACAGCCACATAATGCGCTCCGTAGCGGCGCCGCAACTCTTCGAACCATTCGTAGCGTAACTCGCGGCAAGCCATTTCGACCGAAATACCATGCCGTCGGCAACGTTCGCCGACATCGGCCCTCAACACCTCAAAAGCGGCGCCGAATTTCACGGCAACCGCTCTGGCATGAGCCTCGTCGCGGTCTGACTCCGCACCGCGCAACCCGTAGTTGACGTGGGCAGCGACGACACGACAGCCCGCACGGGCGAGCAGCGCCGTCAGAGCCACCGAGTCGGCCCCGCCGCTGAGCCCGACAATGACAGGCTCACCCGGCTTGAGCGGTTCAATCGAAATCAATGTCGGGATAGATGACTGTTCCGTAGCGCAGCTTGTCGACAACGATTGTCGCCTGGGCCAATGCATAGAAGCCGTATGGGGGACGCGGGCCGCCTATACGGAACCATACGTTGAACTCGATATTACGCGATGGATCATTATAATAATCATCGTAGTCGATGCCATAGCTATAGTCATAGCTGAGTACGTTCCATTCGCTGTAGGCCGTCAGTACGACGATGCTCGAATAGCGGAAGTCGACATCGAGAGCGTCGGGATATTCGCGCAGCTGAGCCTCATTGTAGTAATAGAAGAGGTCGTCGTAAGAGTCGATAACCGTGACAGAGCCGTCGAATTCGTCATACCATGCATAGCCGTCGGGCGACGACGGATTAACCTGCGGGGGACAGATCGGCGGCATCATTATCGGAATCGAACGAAGTTCCTCGAAACCTCCGCCGGGATAGGGAGGCGGCGGGTCATTGTCGTCACACGACTGCGACAAAACAGCCACAAGGGCTATCATCAGTATCTTAAGATATTTCATAGTTTCAGAAAGTATTAACGTTACAGGTCATCTCCGTCAGGAAACGACTCGACATCTTCGAGGATATGCGCCTCATGACGGTGTCCGCGGTCAATGACATACTCATTGTAATATGCCAGAAGCAGGGTCGTCAGCGGAAGCGCTATGATAAGGCCGAGCAATCCGAGAAGCGAGCCCCATACGCTCAGCGACAACAGAATAAGAGCGGGATTGAGCCCCATCGTCTTTCCCATGATCTTAGGAGTCAGAACAAGATCCTGGATAGCCTGGACTACGCAATAGACGGCTATACATTTCCCCATCATGGGCCAGAATGGAACTCCGCCGCTCACCGAAGCCACAAAGCAGAGCACCACTGCCGGCACGAGAGAGACAAGCTGAAGATAAGGCACCATGTTCAGTACCCCTATAAACAGCCCGAAGATGATTGCCATAGGCATGCCGATAATGGAGAAGCCGATGGCAAAGAGAACTCCCACGAGGAAAGCTATCAGCGCCTGACCGCGGAAGTAGAGGTTCATCGATGTCTTGATGTCGTTGAGAACCTTGAACACGTTCTTACGGTAGCGCGGCGGCACAAGATTGCGCCACAGCCGCCCCAGACGGTCATAGTCGACCATTATGAAAATCACATAGAGCAGCACTATACACCATGAGGCCGCGCTTATGAGGAATGTCACACTACCGGCAAGCACGTCCCAGGCCGTTGAAAGCGTCTGTTTGATTGTCTCGGTCCAGTCGAATGTCGAGAGCATGTGGGAAACCTGACGCAGATTGACGTTTCTAACGACAAAATCGTGAATCTGCGCCGGAAGATAAGGCAGATTAAGCTCCGACGATGCATATGCCGAAAGCATCTTGCCCATTGAATTGACCTCGCTGACGATCATCGGCACAACGAAATAGCACGCGATCGCAATAAACGTCATCATTTCGAACAGTGTGACAAAAATAGCCACTATGCGCCCCTTGAGATGAAGGAGGCGCCTGTTGAACTGGACGAACGGCTCGAAGATATAGGCAATGAGCGCCGCCACAAAAAACGGCAGCAGAACATCTTTGAGATACCTCACCAGCAAGACCACAATCACGAGAGTGGCTATGTTCAGAAAAAGTCTGACGGTGCGGTCGAGAGTATATGGCTTGCGGGTATACATTTGTCAGCAAACAGTGAGGGCCGTTATCTGCGGGCTTTCGGAGCTTCGGGATGGGCGTCGATATGCGATGCTATCTTCGAGAAGATGTCTTCGACCGATCCCTTACCGTCAACGCCGTGGTATTTTCCGGCGCGGGTATAGAAATCTTTCAGCGGACGGGTTGTGGTGTGGTAGATGTCGAGGCGGTGGTTAATGGCCTGAGGATTGTCGTCGCTGCGGCCGCTTTCTTTTCCGCGCTCGATAAGCCGCTGACGCAGCTCGTCGTCGTCGACCTCCAGACCTATTACCCCGTGGAGTTGGGTTCCCCGGCTGCGCAGCATCTTGTCGAGAGCCTCAGCCTGAGCTACCGTGCGCGGAAATCCGTCGAAAATCACACCTTCGCCGGCTGCCGGATGGTCGAGTTCGTGAGAGAGGATGTCGATCATCAGATCGTCGGGGATCAGACCGCCGTTGGAGATATAGCTGTCGGCCAGACGTCCGAGCTCGGTTCCTTTGGCGATCTCACTTCTCAGGAGTTCGCCCGTCGAAATATGGTGAAGCGGGTATCGCTCGATGAGTTTTTCGCTTTGGGTGCCCTTTCCACTGCCGGGGGCACCGAAAATAACAAGGTTATACATTTCTTGTAACTATGTGGAAACTAAAAACAGGCCGATCAATCTTTCTGCTCCTTGAGCACCCAGATGTCGGGAAGGTTACGGGCCAGGCCGTCGAGGTCGAGACCGAAACCGATTATAAATTTCTTGGGAATTTCGAAGCCTACATAATCAGGCTTAACGGGATGTTCGAGGGCTTCAGGCTTGAACAGCAGAGTCGCTACCTTGAGCGAAGCCGGCTTACGGGCCGAAAGGTCATCGATCAGATTGCATATCGTATGGCCTGTGTCGATTATATCTTCAACTATAATCACGTCGCGCCCCTCGATGTTGTTGGTAAGGTTCATAACCTTGCGCACAACGCCCGTCGACGACGTCCCCTGATACGACGAAAGCCTTATAAAGGCAATCTCGGCATCGGTGTTGATTGCGCGGAAAAGGTCGGCCGCGAACGGGAACGCGCCGTTTAGCACGCAGATAATCAGCGGACAGCGTCCGCTGTATTCTTCTGTAATTTCGGCGCCGATCTGGCTGATACGGGCCTCAATCCGGTCATTATCGATATATGGCACAAACGTGAGGCCATTATAGGTCACTTCTTTGCTCATCATCAAAGGTAGGTATATTTTCGGCAAAAATAACAATTCTTTCGCAAACCGCCAACCGTAATGACTACTTGAAAGCGCCGGCGAGAGCCATGACGGCCCGGCGCGACTCGCTGTCGAGGCGCGTTGTGACAGTAGCGGAGCCGACGATATCGATTCCTTTCAGCGCCGACAGTGTCGACTCTATTGCGCGCGCCGCACAGGGCGACCACGACCCGTTCTCAACAATCGCGACACGACGGTTGCGCCATCCTTTGATGGCAAGTCGGCTTAGGAAAGCAGCCATGGGCGGGAATACGCCGCCGTCGTAAGAAGCGGCTGCAAGAACAATGTCGCGGCAACGGAAAGCCTCGGCAACTGCGAAACTGACGTCGGTTTTCGTGAGATCGACGATTCGGGCGCGCCGGCCGAGTTCTGAAGCAAGCTCGAGAGCGGCTTCATAGGTATTGCCATAGATCGACGCCACGGCGATAAGAACGCCTCGTTCACGGTCAGGTTCATAGCGGCTCCAGAGATCATAGAGACGAAGAGCTTCGGCGAGCGAGTCGCCGCTGAGCCGCGGGCCATGAAGCGGCATGATGTGTTCGATGTCGAGCGCGGCTGCCTTTTTCAGCACAGCCTGCACCGACGGGCCGAACTTCCCGACGATATTGAAATAGTAACGCGCTGCCTCG
>DBGBEM010000160.1:0-5298 GCA_048477235.1 Muribaculaceae bacterium
TTATTATGTCATCATCATCAGACGCGAGGCGATGAGGTTGAGGTGGATGTAGAGAAGAAAAAATTTTTTTTCTGTCAGTTCTTTTAGGACGTAAACCATCGCCTAAAAGCATACCTTTCAGGACTCTGAATATGTAGATAATGCGTAATCCCGCCGTTCCGGGTGCCCTTTGTGGTAACTTTGTCGACAGATCAGGCCCGATCCGGTCGCCAATGGCCATTGCCGGAATTTTTATTTGTATTATCTTTACGCTCACTAAACACTAACCATCCATGAACGATTTTTTCATTAACCGTCGCAGTGTCAGAAACTATTCTAAGCGAGATGTCGACGACAAGATGCTTCGCGAGATGCTTCGCGAGGCCGCCCAGGCCCCTACAACGGGAAATATGCAGCTTTATAGTGTTATTGTCACCCGTTCCGACGAAGGCAAGGCAGCTTTGGCACCCGCCCATTTCGGGCAGCCGGCCGTTACCGGCGCGGCGGTTGTGCTGACATTCTGCGCCGATTTCAACAGGTTTGTGAAATGGTGTGAGGCGTCGGATGCCAAGCCCGGCTATGATAACTTCGAGATGTTCATGTGTGCCGTTCTCGACACGGCTATCGTTGCGCAGCAGTTTGTCACCATAGCCGAAATGCGCGGTCTCGGAACCTGCTATATGGGCACAACCACCTACAACGCACCTCAGATCGGCGCGGCTCTGCAGTTGCCGAAACTTGTGGTTCCCGTCGTAACGGTCACTGTCGGCTGGCCTGAGGGGGAAACAGAGGTCTCTGACCGCCTTCCGCTCGACAGTTTTGTTTTCGAAGAGAAATATGTCGAGCGCACGCCCGGAGAGATCCGCGCTTTCTTTGCCGAAAAAGAAGAGCGCGACGGCCATTTCGCCCGCGAGAACGGAAAGGAAACGCTTGCTCAGGTCTACACCGACATCCGCTACACACGCGCCGATGCTGAGCATTTCTCGCGTGTCTACCGCGATTATATCGAGCAGCAGGGATTCCGTTTCCCCGACTGACGGTATGATTATTCGGAGGGATTGTCTATGATGCGTAGCTGGGTGGCTACGCTTTCGTCGTGAATGGCGTTGAACACTGTCCTGAGGAACTTATCGCTCAGCCCGAGGTTTGAGCCGCGTTTACATCTGTCGGCGATCAGGTCGTTGAAGCGCGTGGCCTGTAGCACACTCATCGATTCATTGCGTTTATACTCGCCTATGTTGCGTGAGATTGCCATCCGTCGGGCCAGAACGTCGAGCAGTTCCGAGTCGACAGCATCAATTTCAGCCCTGAGCTTCTCGAGATGGGGCGTTGGTTGCGAGCGGCGACGGCCGATGACATTTCCGAGAATTTCGCCAAGCCGTTCCGGGGTTATCTGTTGGGTGGCATCGCTGAGGGCCTCGTCGGGATGGCAGTGACTCTCGATGATAAGTCCGCTGAAGCCTGTGTCGAGAGCCTGACGCGCGAGTGGTTCGATAAGGTTGCGGCGTCCGCCGACGTGGCTCGGGTCGTGGATTACAGGCAGCTCGGGATACCTCACACTGAGCTGAAGGGGGATTGTCCAGAGCGGGGCGTTGCGGTATTGCGAAGTGCCTCCGAATGTGCTGAATCCGCGGTGGACAGCGGCAATTCTTCTGATTCCGGCGCCGTAGATCCGCTCGATGGCTCCGGCCCATAGTTCGAGGTCGGGGCTGATCGGATTCTTTATCAGCAGAGCCACATCGTTGCCGCGCAGGGCGTCGGCAATTTCCTGAACGGCAAACGGATTGCCGGATGTCCGGGCCCCGAGCCATAGAATGTCTATTCCGGCTCTGAGGCAGGCTTCGACGTGTGAGGCTGTCGCGACTTCCGTAGCCACCGGCAGTCCTGTTTCGGCCTTTGCCTGACTGAGCCATTCGAGAGCTTCCTCGCCATGGCCTTCGAAGCCGCCGGGATGAGTGCGCGGCTTCCATACGCCGGCGCGGAAAGCCGCTACCGAGGGCAACCGGCTAAGGCGCTGTGCCGCTTCGAGCACCTGCTCGCGACTTTCGGCGCTACACGGGCCGGCGATTACGAAAGGAGTGGCTTTGCCCGGAAATATCGGCTGAACATCCATAGGCTTATTCGAGAGGGTCGGTGAGCAGTGATGAGAAAGCCTCGTCGCGAAGGGCCGGGAGCGGATTGTGGGCGAGGGCGAAATCTTTGGCGACGAGCGTCGACACCGGCGCTTCGGAATGGCGGGCAAAAACTGCGTCGTGGCCTACGCACAGTCCCAATATAATATTGTATTCCGTTTTATAGCCGTTGAGAATATCGGCCTGCATGATAGGATTGCACGATGTTATGTCGGGCGCTTTGTCGTTTTCGGGAGCGATACAGAGGTCGGCCTGCTTGTTCAGTTTTCCGACGCGGCAGTTGATTCCGAAAACCTCGAATCCGTTGACGCGCAGAATGCGGGCAAGCGTGCGGGCGTCGCGCAGAAAAGCGTAGCACGAGGCTATGCCGACGCGCCTGACTTCCATACGGTGCATGAGCTTTATAAGCATCTCAAGGCGCGATGACTGCTCTCCCGTGACGCCGCGCTGATCGACTGCGGCGAATGATCGCATGATATGTCCGCTGACCTGGTCATCGACGTATGCTTTTACCGACGCCTCGCGTTTGTCGGCATGGCGCAGGCTCTGGCAGAACTTCGGCAGCTCTCCGTCGACACGGTTGCAGGTTCTAACCGCACAGTCTGAACAGAATATCTCTTTTTCCATTTTTTAATATAGTTACCCTGTTTGTTGACAGCAAAGGTATGAATTAATCGCGAAAATTCGCTAAATTTGCGATATGGAATCCGATAAGATGCAATGGGATCTGCTTATCAACGATAAGCGCTTCGGTCTCGAAAACTACCGTGGACGCCGCCGCGAGAGCCGCAGCGATTTCCAGCGCGATTTCGACCGTCTTGTTTTTTCGTCGCCGTTCCGACGGTTGCAGAACAAGACACAGGTGTTTCCGCTGCCGGGCAGTATTTTCGTGCACAACAGGCTGACGCATAGCCTCGAAGTCTCGTGTGTGGGACGCTCGATGGCCCGTGCGGTGTCGCGCCGTCTGCGCGAGAAATACGCAGGAGAGCCGTGGGTCGACAAGTTCGATTCGATCGACGATATTGTCGCTGCCGCCTGTCTGGCCCATGACCTCGGTAATCCCCCTTTCGGCCATTCGGGCGAAAAGGCGATTTCGACATTCTTCAGCGAAGGGCCCGGAAGTCAGATCCGTCAGGAACTGAGTCGCGAACAGTGGGCCGACCTGACCAATTTCGAAGGAAATGCCAATGCATTCAGGTTGCTGACCCATCAGTTCGAAGGACGTCGGCCGGGCGGTTTTGCCATGACTTATTCGACGCTCGCCTCGATAGTCAAATATCCGTTCCAGTCGACGCTCGCCAACGACCACGGCAAATTCGGCTTCTTCAGCAGCGAAAAGGACGATTTCTGCCGCGTCGCCGACGAGCTCGGAATGATTCAGCAATATACTCCCGATGGCGAAGTGCGTTACGCGCGCCATCCTCTTGTGTTCATCGTCGAGGCAGCCGATGATATATGCTATGAGGTGATGGATATCGAAGATGCCCATAAGCTCGGAATCCTCGACACCTCAACGGTGACCGAGACATTCCTACGCTTCTTCGAGCCGGCGCGGCGCGAAGAGATGCTGAGGGTTATGGAGAACGTCAATGATCCCAATGAAAAGGTCGGATATATGCGGTCGTCCGTTATCAACAGGCTCGTCGACAGCTGTGTCGACGCTTTTGTCAGCAATGAAGACGCCATTCTCGAAGGGAGGGCCGACGAACCGCTTATCGCTCTAATGAATGAGCGCGAACGCGAAGCCTACTGTCAGGCCGAGGCTCTGAGCTACGAACGCATCTACGAAACCGGCGACGTTATCGACATCGAGCTTGCCGGTAACCGCATTATCTCTTTTCTGATGGAGAAACTTATCCATGCCGTCAGGTTTCCCGAGCTGAACTATTCACGGCTGCTTCTTGCCAAAGTTCCGCAGCAATACCAGACGGCAGCCCCGACCATTTTCGGAAAGATACAGGCCGCTATCGACCATATATCGGGAATGACCGATGTCTATGCCCTTGACCTGTTCAGAAAACTTAACGGCATGAGCCTCAAAATCAATAACTGATGAAACGAATCATTTCTATATTCCTCTCTCTGCTGATTATTCTGCCTTTGGGGGCGGCCACGCGCCCCGAAGATGTTCCGAACGTCCATGTCGCCGATTCAACCCGTTTTGTGTCGAACCCCGACAACGTGCTCAGCGCCGAGGCTGTTGCCCGTCTCGACAAGACTCTTGCCGGAATATGGCGGTATACGAGTGCCGAGCCGGTTGTGGTTGTCATAGATGAGATGGATCCGTCGACGAATATCGATGACTTCGCGACAGAGCTGTTCAATCTTTGGGGTATCGGTAAGAAAGACAACAGCAACGGATTGCTGTTCCTGGTCTCGAAAGGCGACCGCCGCGCCGCTATCCGCACCGGCCAGGGAACGGAAGCCGTTGTTCCCGACGTTGTTGCCGGACGCATTCTGAGGAATATCACTTTTCCCCGTTTCAGAGAGGGCGACTACGACGGCGGAGTCATTGCCACTGTTGACACTCTCGGCCGTGTGATGACCGATCCGCGTTATGCCGAAGAGCTCAAGTCAGCCCGGCGCAATAATGCCCGCAATTTCGACGACGAGATTGATTTTGCCGAAGTGTTCGGCGGCTGGCTGACGGCCTCGGTAGTTCTCGGACTGTTATTTCTGATTGTGGCAATCGTTTACGTCAGGAAGTCGCGCAAGTTCGACGAAGTCACTCGCTACCACAAGCTCAATGGCATGAGTCTGGCCTGCATAGTGGCGGCGTTCGTCACTCTCGGATTCTCCATTCCTGCATGGCTTGTTGTCAGGCGCGCGCGAAACCGCATTCGCCGCGGGCCGCGTTTCTGCCCGAACTGTCATACCCGCATGAACAAACTCGACGAAGAGTCGGACAACGCTTATCTTACCCCGGCTCAGGACGCCGAAGAGCGTCTGAACTCCGTCGACTACGACGTATGGCTCTGTCCGAACTGTAAGGAGACCGACATATTGCCTTTTGTCAACGACAAGGCTTCCTACACTGTCTGCGGCCGCTGTGGCGCCCGCGCCTGTCAGCTCGTATCGACGCGCGAACTTGTTCCCGCAACCACCGAACGCACAGGCCGCGGTGTGAAACGCTACGTATGCCGTAACTGCGGCAATATCATCGATATTCCTTATACAATCCCCGTGC
>DBGBEM010000161.1:0-1336 GCA_048477235.1 Muribaculaceae bacterium
GCGCGAGCCGTCGGCACTGACCGTGACTTCCTGACTGCCGTCTTTGAGCACGGTGCCTTCAGAGGGTTCGAGGGTCAGGGCCTGACTCCAGTCGGGGTTGAGCGAGCGTGCCTTGATTGCCCAGCAGACCTGATGGCCGAGAGCCTCGTAGACGCTGCCGGCGAGGGCGGCCGAGAGTTCTGTCCATGTCTTGCCGAGGTCGTTCGACATATAGGCCATGTTGGTCATGTCGGCGCCGGCGTGGTAGCCCAGACCGAGAGGATAGCCCTCCTGGTTGCCCTCGAAGTGGACGACGACCCAGAAAGCCTCGCCCGGAGCGAAGGAGAGCTGGTTTTTCAGCGGAATGTTGAAGCCATAGGCAAACCAGTCGTAGTCGACGCGCTGAAGCAGCGTAGCCGACGAGATCGCGCGGTCGCCTTTGTATATCTCTATCACGGGGTTCACGCCGTTGGCGCCTTCGATCCAGAGGGTTGTCAGGTTGAAGCCGTCGGGATAGGTCTCGGGGTCGACGCGGAACCACTGGGCCATCGAGTTGGGGAGCGTCTTGTCGACGTCGCCGATGTAGGCCGTCAGATATTCGTGGTAGAAAATCTCTGTCGGATAGTCGCCGGCGTCATATTCGGCGAGGACGGCCGGATAGCGCTTCACAGCCTTGGCGGCAACCTTGCCGCGGTAAGGGGAGGCCGGTGCGGCGGCCGGACGGGCCGGGGAGCTGACGCGCACGCTTGAGGTCGAGGTTCCGGCCGACCATTTCAGCATTCCTTCGGCGCTGTTGCCGATAGTGAACGATGTTGAGGCGAGCGGTGTCTGGGCCGTCGACGACATGCCGAGCGACTGGTCGGAGAGGGTCATCTGAGGGCCTTCGTTGGTCTTTATCTGCTTAACTTCCGACATCGCCGAGGCCTGACCCTGACGGTTGACGGCCACAACGGCGACATAGTAGGTCGTCATCGGTTCGAGACCGGTGATTTCGCATGAATAGGGGTCGCCGCTGGTGAAGAATTTCGTGTCGACGGTCTTCGACGAGAGAGTGGCGACGTCGGCCGACGCGGTGAACGGCAGAGTCGAGTAGTAGATTATATGGTTGTTGACGACGTTGTCGCTCGATGCCGGGATTGTCCAGCTCAGGGCGATATAGTCCTGTCCGGCGGCAACGCTGAGGTCGGTGACAGCCTCGGGAGCCGTTCCGTCTCCCATATTGAGGGCTTTGACGGCGTCGATGTATCCCGAGCCGAATTTGCCTTCATAGTCGGCGCGCCAATTCAAGAACGAGTTGCGAAAATAGCGCAGACAGGAGCCCCCACCTCATCTCGGGAGGGGATGCCTGAGCGGCGGG
>DBGBEM010000162.1:0-3398 GCA_048477235.1 Muribaculaceae bacterium
CATTGCGTCGAGGCGTTCGGCCCGGCGTCGCAGATAATAGTCGAAATTGCCTTCGTGGACGAAAGCGCTCTTATGGTCAAGCTCGATTATCCTTCGGGTTACGCGGTCGAGGAAATAGCGGTCGTGGGTAACCATCAGAAGCGTCAGGCGCTGACGCGACAGATATTTCTCGAGCCATTCAATGGCGGAGATGTCGAGATGGTTCGTAGGTTCGTCAAGAATGAGAAGATCGGGACGCGACAGAATGACGGCCGCGAGAGCCACACGCTTGCGCTGTCCTCCCGAAAGAGTCTCGACCCGAGCGTCGACGTCGTCGAGCCCGAGCTGTGTCAGTGTGCGCCGCGCATCGTCGGGCAATGTCGGCTCTTCGGCCGCTACTTCGGCGTCGACAAGGCTAAGGCAGGCTTCTATGGCCGTCGCCCCGTCGGGCATCGGAGGAATCTGCTGGAGGAATCCTATCCGCAACCCGCGCGAACCGACAACAGAGCCACTGTCGGCCTCTTCGAGGCCGGCGATGATTCTGAGCAGTGTGGATTTTCCCGTTCCGTTGCGGGCTACGATACCGATTTTGTCACCTTCTTCGATACCGAAGGTGACATCGGCAAACAGCAGGCGGTCGCCATAGCTCTTGGTAAGGCCGTCGACCTGAAGGCGGATCACTGACCGAGGTAGGGTTTGAGAAGTTTGCTGCGCTGGCCTTTAAGCCTGCGGATAGCCTTTTCCTTGATCTGGCGCACGCGCTCGCGGGTAAGATCGAACTTGGCGCCGATCTCTTCGAGTGTCATTTCCTGACAGCCTATGCCGAAGAACATCTTCAGTATGTCGCGCTCGCGCTCGTGGAGCTGACGCAGAGCGCGGTCGACCTCTTTCGACAGCGATTCCTGAGTCAGGGTGGCGTCGGCCATGGGAGAATCGTCGTTAGTCAGGACGTCGAGAAGGCTGTTGTCCTCCCCCTCGACAAACGGAGCGTCGACAGAGATATGACGGCCGCTTACCTTAAGGGTATCGGCGATCTTATCGACAGGGACATCGAGCCGTTCGGCCAGTTCCTCGGGCGACGGACGACGCTCGTTCTCCTGCTCGAACTTGCTGAGAGCCTTACCTATCTTATTGAGTGAGCCGACCTGATTCAGCGGAAGGCGCACAATGCGGCTCTGCTCGGCAAGAGCCTGAAGAATCGACTGACGGATCCACCAGACGGCGTATGAGATAAACTTGAAGCCACGGGTCTCGTCGAATTTACGGGCGGCCTTTATAAGTCCGAGATTGCCCTCGTTGATAAGGTCGGAAAGACTCAGACCCTGATTCTGATATTGCTTGGCTACCGACACCACAAAACGAAGATTAGCACGGGTCAGCTTCTCAAGGGCGCGCTGGTCGCCCTGACGGATACGCTGAGCCAGTTCAACCTCCTCTTCTACCGAGATAAGCTCTTCACGGCCAATTTCCTGGAGATATTTGTCGAGCGATGCTGTCTCACGGTTGGTGATTGACTTTACAATTTTAAGTTGTCTCATTCTTCTTTGGCTGGTAAATTTCGCGCGAATTTACGATTTTTCTGTTAATATTCGGTTAACGACGGCTGAGTTTTCACAATATTTAGCAGTATAAGTCTTGTATTATTGCCGTCAGTAATATAACGCATGTCCGGCCCGCAATGTGGCGCCGGACACACGTTATTTAACTAAAAGGGGCCTTTTTTATTTATATTTCACCCAACGCATCAGCTCTTTAAGATTCGGTTTCTTGCCATACATGAAGATTCCGACACGATAGATCTTTCCGGCCATCCATATAATGAACAGAGTCGAGACTATCAGTATGGCGATCGACAGCACAATCTCCCAGGCGGGGATTCCGAACGGAACGCGGGCCATCATTACCATGGGCGACGTCAGCGGGAACATCGACAGCCAGAAAGCCACGGGCCCCATGGGATCGTTGGCAGCCTGGAAAGAGAATATCAGGCCGAGGATGATTGGGATAGTGATAATCGTAGTGAGCTGGCTGGCATCCTGAATGTTGTCGATAGCCGACCCGATTGCGGCGAACAGAGCCGAATAGAGAAGGAAGCCGAACACGAGGAAGAGCATCAGCACAAACATTATTCCCATCATGTAGCCGATATTGCCGAACATCGCGAAAGCTTTCACGAGGTCGATATCGGAGCTGACGGCGTCGAGATTTCCGGCATTGGCCGAAGCTATGTCGGCGGCAAGCTCAGGCGGAATGACAGCCGGCAACACAAACGTTATCATCGCTCCCATCAGAACTGTCCAGATGACAATCTGGGTCAGCGCCACCAGCGCGACACCGACAATCTTGCCCATCATGAGCTGAGAGGGCTTGACGCTCGACACAACCAGCTCGAGCACGCGATTGCCCTTCTCTTCGATAATCGAGGTCATCACCATCTGGCCATAGATCAGCAGGAACATATAGAGCACGAATGTCAGCAATATGCCGAGTCCGAAACTCAGACCGGCCGACGATTCCTCGTCGCTCTCCTTGTCGTTTCGCTTGCTCGAAAGAACGATTTCGCTGTGGACTTTGTCGAGAATTTCCGACAGATTGTCGATATTATACTGACGCAGACGGATATCCTCGATCGTAGAGTTGATCTGGCCGGTAATATTCTCTTCGAGCGATATCGAAGACGGGCCGTTGGTGAAGAGACGCACTTTGGCATTCTCGGCCTCGACCACATCGCGCGGAATCACCAGGACTCCCGTGCAGTCATCGCGGCGGAGAGCTGAGTCGACAGAGATGCCCGACGTAGCGGTGTAACGCACATTCTCGTCACTTTTAAGATGAGGGACTATCACTCCGGAGTTGTCGATGACAAGTATATCGCTCTGCGACTGGCCGCCGAAGAAGAGCATGGCCGACGGGGCGACCATCAGCATCAGCATCAGCACGGGCATCAGCAGAGTGGTTATCAGAAAGCTTTTCTTGGCGACGCGCTCACGGTATTCGCGTTCAATAACAATGCCGAGATTATTCATTGGTAAGCGGATTTTCGGGTTCAACATTCGCGCCGGCATTGTTGCTGCCGACGGCGCGGATAAACACATCGTTCATCGATGCTGTCGCAGGCGAAAACGAGCGCAGCTCAACAGCCTCGTTGGCCGCGGCGATAAGTTCACGCTCGTTTTTATCGGGTTTGATCTTCAGCGACAGTTCGAAGTAGTCTTCGGGTAGCTGCTTAATGTCGAACTCACCGGCCAGAGGGGTCAGCGCCCTGACAAGCCCGGTGGCATCGCCGCGGAACCTGAAGGCATATCGTCCGTGGCAGTGGGTGCGCCGGATTTCTTCGACACTGCCCGTCAGTATGTTGTGGCCGTTGTTAATAAGCGTGATATTGTCGCATATCTCTTCGACACTCGACATATTGTGGG
>DBGBEM010000163.1:0-1231 GCA_048477235.1 Muribaculaceae bacterium
TTCGTGCCGCGCAGTTTCAATATGGGCTATACCCGCGAAGTCTACGACAAAGTCGGAGGCTTCCGCGAAATGTTCAGCGAAGATATTGATATGTCAACGAGAATACGTCTGGCCGGATTCTCGACAGCCCTGATTCCCGACGCCAGAGTATATCACAAAAGGCGTGTCGACTTCTCGAAATTCTGGCGTCAGGTTCATGTTTTCGGGATGTCGCGCATAACTCTTAAGGAACTTTATCCGGGCTCTCTCAAAATCGTCCACACTTTGCCTGCCGTAGCAACTGTCATAGGACTCGTGCTTCTGCTTCTCGGCATATTCGTCAGCCCATGGTGGCTCCTTCCGATCGGGATTTACATCGCCGCATTGTTTGTCGCCGCATTGTGTTCGACAGAATCACCTGAAGTAGCCTGCCTTGCCGTTCCTGCCGCCGCCATACAGATCTGCGGCTACGGAACAGGATTTATCCGCGCCTATATCAACAATATTCTGTTGCGCCGTGGCCGTAACCTCCAGCGTGAGATCGAAATGCGCCGCGGAAAATGAGCACCGTCAGAATCACCGACCTCAACGCCGACGACCGGCCGCGCGAAAAGGCTATCCGATCCGGAATAAAAAGCCTGAGCGACGCCGAGTTACTGGCCATAATAATCGGTCAGGGCCTTCCGGGAATGTCGGCTCTCGACATGAGCCGGAATATGCTGTATTCTACCTCCGGCTCTCTGCCCGACATAGCGCGAATGTCGATAAAAGAGCTGACGCGCCGCTTCAAGGGAATCGGCGACGCCAAAGCGGTCAGCATTGCCGCCTCATTCGAACTCGGAGCGCGCTGTTCGTCGGCGATGAACCGCTCTGCCGCTCCGAATAAAATTACCGGGAGCGAAGATGCCTACAATCTTCTGCGCGACAGCATGGCACTCCTTCCTTACGAAGAATTCCGCGTCATTCTGCTGTCGCGCTCAAACGCCGTGATAGCCGACCGCCTCATAAGCCGCGGAGGAACAGCCGCCACTGTCGTCGATCCGAAAATAATAATGCGCGAAGCCATCGACCATCTCGCAGCCGGCATGATCCTTGTCCACAACCATCCGTCGGGAGCTCTTTCTCCGAGCGCCGAAGACGACCGGCTGACACGCAAAATCAAACAGGGAGCCGAATTGCTCGACATTCGCGTTCTCGACCATATCATCATAACCTCGAAAGGATTCTACAGCTACAACGACAACGGAAAAAT
>DBGBEM010000164.1:0-3955 GCA_048477235.1 Muribaculaceae bacterium
CCTCTATGACTACCCCACCCTCCGGTTTGGCCACACGCTGTCCCTGAAGATTATAGTAGACGGGGGTCTCGCCGGTTACGTCGGCGACGACCGAGCTGACGCCGTCAACTCCTATGAGAATATCGCCGGTGGGTTCCGACTCACCCTCGGGGTAAACCACTGTGACAGTGTAACGGCCGTCGCGATTGGTGGCGAAGCGCTTGTCGGCAAGTAGCTCGGAGTTGACCCTGTTGCCGTAGTGATAAACGTTATAGCCGAGAATCTCACGGGCTTTGGCCGAGAACGAGAGATCGTCGACGAGAAGGGCGTAACCTTCGTCAGACACGTGGCGGAGAGCCGCAAACTTAGTGTCGTCGGGGAGCGTCACCTCATATTCCTCATATTCGTTGCCATCGATGGAGAGTGTCTTCACGACGCTGAAGCTGCTCACTTCGCCGTCGGTGGATGAGGCGAGAATCTCGAGCGATTCGGGATAGTCGGCAGAGTATGCACGGGCCTTGAACTTAAGGGTCAGGTCAGAGCTGCTGAGCTCGGGAAGCACGAGATAGTTGTCGCAGGGGGTGCCGTCATCGTTGCTCCAGAAGAGCAGGGCCTTGCTGCCAGACCCGGCGGCGAGTTCTCCGGCGGGAACTGTGAAGTCAGCCACGGTGCATGACATCAGATGGAAAATGTTCGGCACGTTGTTCTCGACCCAGCTGTCGGCAGCGATGGTTGGACGCTGATCCTTGTCATAAACCACGTAGGAGCCGATGACACCGCGGTCACCGTAGGAACGCACCAGAACATCATAGTCGAGATAGGGATGAAGCTCGTAAACGGCGTCAATAGAACCGTCGTCGTAGGAGGCGAGACTCTCCATGGTGTCGGTGATACGGCTGCCGTCCGACATGCAGTCCCATGTGAGCACACCGTTATCATCGGCCTTGAAGTTGCTTGCTCCGGGGAGGAAAGCGGGCAGAACGTCAAACGTGGCGTAGGCTACATTGTTGGAGAGATCCTGATCTTTCGAGCCAGCCCAGTCTCCGCGGAAGCTGAGCTCAAACTTAACGTTTTTCGTTCCGGGCTTCATGTCGTCGGGCACGCGGAACTTGAAAATACCCGTGCCATATTTGGTGCCGGTGATGTTTTCCTGAGGAACAAACTTCTTGGGGAGTTCCTGACCATCAACAGTGGCAGTCACGGAGTAATTGAGCGAGGTGTATTTTCCCATGCATGCGGCGTCGACACTCAAGGTAACCTCTTCGCCCGGTTTCACACGCGGAGTGGCATGCGGATTAATCAGCGCGAAGTCATAGGCCTTCTCGGTGGAAAATTTAATCTTGTCAAGGCATAGAGTTCCCCCCTGCCCATCAGTGGTAATTTTCCATCCGAATCTGACGACTTTATTGACATAGGTGCCAAATGCGGGACTCCCGTTAGTCGACATTTCTGTCCATTCCGGATTCATGGACGCGTAAGAATAAAGATCAAAATCGCCCTTGGCAGCGATCTCACTGCCGTCGATGCTCATGACGCTCTCCGCCTTAATGCTATTAGGCACGAACGAAGCCTCAGATAATTCACACTGAGTCTGAGTAGCTCCAACCTTAATATAAGGAGACATCAGGTAGAACGAGCCTGCCTTGTCATTATTGATCACCAACAGCCCCTTATCACGATCAACATAAGATACAAGCCCGGTGACGGGGTCGTGGTCAGTCAGGCTGAGCGTGGCTGTTTCACCCGAAACGGGAATCACTTCCCATCCTTCGTTGTCATACCTGCCACCGGCGAAATTTTCGTAGAAAGGCATTGTCAAAGGATTGTCGAGCGAATTTTCAGCCGAAGCTGTCAGCGCCGCCAATGTGAGAATTAGAGTATAAAGTTTTCTCATAAAGTTTGTGATTATGGTTAGAAAGGAACGGAATTACTGAGTCAAATATAGCTTATTTGCAATCTGCCTGTTCAAAACGGGGGTTTGAAAAGGTATTGAATGCCGTTTGAAAAAGTTTATTTAATTAAGAACCAACGCATTACGAAATTCCCTGTTTTTTGCTCACAGACATGACGCTCTCGTATAAGTCAGGCGGTAGTTTGACGTTTTATTGAAAATAAATGCTAACTTTGTATTGTGAATAAACGCCTGCTCATCTCTATAATAATACTATTGACGGCTGTTATTGCCCTGACTGCCGCTTCTCCTGCTTTTGTCGACCGCGAGATTCAGCGAAGCGATTCGCTCATCAATGCCGGCAATTATGCCGAAGCAGTGAGAAATCTCGACGGGCTTGAGAAAAAAATCGACAGAAAAGACATTCGTTCGCTATCGAAAATCCTCAACACCCGTTCCGAGGCTTTTCTTCAGATAGGCAATGCTCCGGCCATGCTGAAAGACCTCAGAGTTCTTATCGAATCCGACAAACCGGCCGATCTATGGTATTTCGACGCCGAGGCATATCTGCGGCTGGCTGAATTCCACCGTGAATACAGGCGGTTTATTTTAAACCGAAAATATATAGGAAAGGCCTCTGCCGTTGTCGAGAAAAACGGAAACAGGCCCAGCGAACGCGAGCTTGTCGAACAGCTCCACCATAAGATTCTCCTGCGAAAGATATTGGCATCGATTGCATCTGATTCAGCAAATGTAGCTCTCGCCGAGGCCAACCGCGCCATAAAGAAAACTCACAACGTCGACGACAGCCTCGACCTCGAGATGATCCGCTCCGACGCATATTCCCATCTCAACAGAATCGACTCCGCGGCCGCTATCTGCAGGCGTCTGATAGCCGACAAACGCCTGAATCCCGATGTCAGAAATACCGTCAGGATGAAACTTATAAAATATCTTATCGAGCAAAACGACTTGAAGGCCGCAGATAAAGAATGGGAGCTGCTGAAGCCGTCGTTGAATGCCCACTATAACCTTAAATACTATCTGACCGGGCGCGACTTAGCAAAAGCCCACGGCGACGAACACACTGAATACATGTATTTCAAACGCGCCAGCCAGACCGCCGATTCTCTGACCGGAATATACTCCAATGCCATGACGCAGGTCGAGGTCGATTATTTCGAGGTGGCCGCCGCCAATCATGAGGCCGAGCTGGCCCGGCAGGCAAATCGGCAGAGATTATGGTGGATATGGGGACTGGCAGGGCTCGTTGCGCTCGCAACGGCCATAGCCGGCTTCGCACTGCTGAAATCGCGCCGGGGCAGGCGCCGTCAGGCCATTATCGAGAAAAAGCTCGGCAGCCGCAACGCCGAGGTCGGCTCGCTGACACGCCGACAGGCCTCGATGGAGCAGTCGCAGCAGGAAATCCGCAATATTCTCGCCTCAAAAATCGACGACGCCGAAAAAGTCGAGGAAATCAAACGCAGCATCCTGACTTCGGGCGACCTCGAAAGTCCGCGCCACATGGACATCTCGCGCCACGACGACGCCACGGGCGAATTCCTCGCCAAACTGCGCATAGCCCACCCCAACCTGACCAATGCCGAAACGCGCATAGCGGCATTCGTATGGCAGAATCTGTCGAACAAAGACATCGCCGCAGCCATCAACCGCTCGGTCAGCACCGTCAAATATACCAAAAGCTCACTCCGGAAGAAGCTCGCCACCGACATTTCGCTTGAAGAATATCTGCGCGGAATCTCGGCAATGGACGACGCCGAACTCGCCCGGCGCGCAAACATAAAGGCATAAAAACTCCCATGCTGTTTTTCACTTGCGGATATAAAAGATTTAGCTAACTTTGCCGTTACTATATAAAGCCAGAAATATAATTATCCAACTTACCTATTATGAAAAAGAAATTTATCTGCACCGTTTGCGGCTACGTCTATGAAGGCGCAGAACCGCCCGAGAAATGCCCCGTCTGCGGCGCTCCCGCAGCGAAATTCAAAGAACTCGACGAGACTGAAGAACTTTCTTTCGTTACCGAGCATGAAATCGGTGTTGCCAAAGGCACCGATGCCG
>DBGBEM010000165.1:0-1003 GCA_048477235.1 Muribaculaceae bacterium
ATTGTATGACGAGCCGGCGGCGTATCTGCCAGCGGTCGCCTCCGAGGTCGGTTGTGTCGCCGTCGCCGGGATGAAGCTCTACCTCGGCCGGATAGGCTCCGTCCTGAATGACGAGGTTGCCCGGCGTCGTTCCTGTTTTTATCAGCTCGACGTTGATTGTCGATGTCTTGCCCATCAGAATGTAGGCCGAATCGAGCTTCTGTTCCAGCTTGGCTCCGGCGCCCGAAGCCGACGGCGCCAACAGGAGCAGCGAGGCTGTCAGTATTATCAGGATTTTTATTGCTTTCATTGGGAAAGGGGATATTAGCGGGCCACGCCGCGCATTCTGAACAGGGCCATAAGCGATTTGACATAGTCTTCGTCGGTGCTGACCGAAGCAATGTCGACCCGCGAGCGCTGCATGGCTTCGGTCATGGCCTGCTGCCGGTCGTACCACCAGCGGTCGTAGGCGCGCCTGACTTTCTTGTTCGAGGTGTCGATCCAGCGGTCGGCGCCGGTCTCGAGGTCGGCTACGCGCATCATTCCGACGTCGGGCAGGCTGGCGTCGCGCCGGTCGTAGACCTGAACGGCTATGAGATCATGTTTCCGCGCGGCGATGCTCAGCGGACGGCTGAAGTCGTGGCTGTCGATGAAGTCGCTGATGAGGAATGTCGTCGAACGCTTCTTCTGTGCGTCGGTGAAATAGCGCAGGGCCACGCCGATGTCGGTTCCCGGGTTCTCGGGAGTGAAATCGAGAAGTTCGCGGATAAGGAAGAGAATATGTTTCTTACCTTTTTTCGGAGGAATGAATTTCTCGATTTTGTCGCTGAAGAAGAGCATTCCGATTTTGTCGTTGTTGCTGATGGCGCTGAAGGCTATCGTAGCGGCGATCTCGGCTATCATCTCGCGCTTTTCTTCACCGACGGCGCCGAACAGTCGCGAGCGGCTGACGTCGACAAGGAGCATGACGGTCATCTCGCGCTCTTCCTCATAGACTTTCACGTATGGGTGCCCCATACGGGCA
>DBGBEM010000166.1:0-1454 GCA_048477235.1 Muribaculaceae bacterium
GCCCACTTTCAGCGCCGAATTGCTGTCGCCGACTGTAAACTGCTTGAATTCAAACATTAATCGGGAGGCGGTTCATCTCTTCGATATAATCGAGAATGGCGTCACGGCCACGACCGTCGAGACTTGACGACATGAACACCGGGGGAAGTTCTTCCCAGCGCTCAAGCATCTGCGACAGATATGCTTCGACTCGGCGCTTACCGGCCTCGGGCCCTAACTTGTCGAGTTTCGTGAACACTATCGAGAAAGGCACTTCATTCTCTCCGAGCCATTCCATAAACTCAATGTCGATCTTCTGTGGCTCATGGCGGCTGTCGATAAGGACAAAAAGGTTTGTCATCTGACTGCGGCCGAGAACATATCCCTCGATCATCTCGCGCAGTTCCTCGCGGCTTTCACGGCCGCGCCGCGCATAGCCATATCCGGGAAGATCGACAATTGTCCACTGCTCATTGACGACAAAATGATTTATCAGCATTGTCTTTCCCGGCATCGAAGACGTCTTTGCGAGTCCCTTTTGCCCGACAAGCATATTAATAAGTGACGACTTGCCGACATTCGACCGGCCTATGAAAGCATACTCATGGCGCGACGTAGCCGGGCATTGCCCAACCGAAGGCGATGAAATCTCGAAACGGGCTGTATTGACAATCATATCGTTTATTTTATGCCACAAAGTTAGCGAAAATTATCCGTAATATTATCTCTTTAAAAACAATAAGCCGTCAGTGGCTGAAAAAGTTCTCCGGCTGTTGGAAATATGCGGGATTGTGCTTATTTTTGTCGGCGAAGAGCTTCCCCGAAACTCTCCATGAATCAAGATTTGTCAAATATATCAACCAAAACTACATTTCCGATGAGAAAATCATTAATCGGCACCCTGTTCCTCGGTAGCGTGGCTACTCTGGCCCTGACAGGATGCGCCGGCAAAATGAAACCTTTTGCCGCAAACTATTTTACAACCAATCCCAACCCGCTTGAAGCCATCGGCGGCAAGATTCCGGCAGTCGTGACAGGTAATATCCCTGCCAAATTCTTTAATAAAGACGCCGTTGTCAGTGTGACACCGTTCCTGGCCTATGAAGGCACAGGCGTTCCGGCTGCCACAGTCCGCTTCCAGGGCGACAAAGTGCGCGGAAACAATCCTCAGATTTCCTACGACCGCGGCGGAATGATGACAATTCCCGTCAACTTCATCTATATGCCCTCGATGCGCAAAAGCGAACTCTATCTCGACTTCACCGTCGACCAGGGGGGCAAGCAGTATGTTCTGCCGCGCGTTAAAGTTGCCGACGGCGTGATCGCTACCTCTACCCTCGCCTCCGCCTCGACAATTAACCCCGCCCTTACGCCCGACAAGTTCCAGCGCGTAATCAACGAAAAATACTCGGCCGACATCCGCTTCCTGATCAACCAGGCCAATCTTCGCCAGAGCGAGCTCCAGAGCGATGCCG
>DBGBEM010000167.1:0-2932 GCA_048477235.1 Muribaculaceae bacterium
CTGAAAAACGCCGCCGTGACAGTGAGCTATTCCGACACCTTCAAAAACTACATGACGGCCTACAGCGCATCGATACGCACCGCCGGCTCAGCCGACGGTCTCGACTACCCGTCGTCGGCCACCGACGATCTCTTCGTCAATGCCGGCGAGGCTTCGCTCTACGTGACCTTCACGACACCTCAGAACCAGACTGCCACACTGAAGGTCGTCGACTTCACCGCCGAAGCGCAGCACCGCTATAATATAAGCGTCGACCTCAACAACGGCAACATGGGCGACGCAGTTCTGACGATCACCTTCGACGACACCGCCCAGGTTGCCGAACCGATAGAGATTGTGCTCAGCGAAGAACTTCTCAACGCGCCCGCGCCCGCTATCAGCGCCACCGCCACGACGGTCAGCATCGTCGAGGGGGACAAGGGGAACGGACGTTTCGATATCATAGCCCACGGCGGACTGAAGAGCGTCAAGCTCATCAGCTCGGGAAGCGCGCTGCCCGCCGGCTGGCCCGCCGAAGCTGAACTTGTCGGAGGCTGCGCCGCCATTCCGTCGCTCGGTCTGCGCGGTCTCGGCGAAGCAGGCTCGACAGCCGCTGTTGTCGATCTCGCCGACGCCATCTCGACCCTCGGCGCCGGAACCGCCACCTTCACCCTCGAGGCTGTCGACGCCTACGGAAAGGTCAGCGAAACCGATGTCACTCCGTCGATAACCGTCAATGCCGAGGCCGCAGACATCAGCATCAACGGACAGCAGGTTCTCGCTGCCGGTGCCGACAAAGTGACCCTGTCGGTCGACTATAACGGAAGCGACATCAACAACGTCCGCTTCAGCTATAAGGCCCGTTCGGGCGAATGGAAAGATGCCGAAATCCTCTCGGCAACCCCCGCCTCACGCGCCACAGCCAACTACAACGTCACTCTTAAGGTCGAAGCCACCTACAGCAATGTCGAAGTCAAGGCCCGCGTAGGAGCTACCGAAGCGGCCTTCACCGCTGAGCGTCAGACCCCCGACTTCACCGCCGTAGCTCCCGAGAACGACGTTTTCGCCAGGCATGCCGTGGTCAGACTGTCGTCGATCAACGACGAAGTAGCCGCCGACCTCGCCTCTTCGGCCCGATGGGCCGTTTCGACCGACAACGGCAACTCATGGACTAACGTCAGCGCCACTGTCAGCGGCCGCGACGCCCGCATCGAAGGACTGACCCCCGGCACCGCCTATCGCGTGCGCGCCACCGTCTCCGACAAAGAGGCCACAGCCGCCCTCACCACCGAAGCCGCCCTCCAGGTTCCCAATTCCAACATGGAGACATGGTATGAGAAATCAGGCGAGAGCAACTGGAGCGTTTTCTACGCCGGAGCATCAGAATCAGACGCCGTATGGGGCACCAACAATCCGATGACCACCTCGCAAGGAGGCGACCGTGCTTATCAACGTATATCCGGAACAATCTCGACTGCCGACGCAGTTTCAGGGAATGCCGCTCTTATCCGCACAGTCGCATGGGGAAGCAGCAATACATCTGCGGGAACCGCAAGCACTATCAAATACATTGATGCCGGTCTGCTCCATCTCGGACAAAGCCGTGAGAGCCGCGACGGCAATTCTTCTCAAGCAGGATCTTTATCTACTGACGATCTCGACTGCGGCATTGCATTTGCCTCGCGCCCGTCGTCGCTCTCTTTCAAATATAAATACTCCAACAAGAACAGCAACGACAAGGGCTATGCCGAGATATGGCTTAAAGACGCCTCGGGCAAAACCATTGCCTCCGGCACCATGAACCTTGACCCAGCTTCGGGCTATACCGAGAAGTCAATCGCGCTGAACTATCCTGCCGGAGCTGCAAAAGGCGCCAAGCTCTATATCAAGTTCCTCTCGACAAACGACAGCGGATTTCTCACCAAGAGCAGTGACAATTTATCATTCGGCAGTATATCAAGAAGCAGCAAGCATATTGGCTCACAGCTCTATATCGACGACATCACTCTTAACTACTAAGTCAACATGAAGATGAAAAAATATATACGGTCGTGGGCTGCCATTGCTGTCGCAGCGCTTCTGACCACGGGGTGTGACGACAACCCCAACTATAACCTTGACGGCAACGACGCCACAGGCCGCGTGAATCTCAGCGAGCTCGGCGTCGAGCTCAACACCGACGAGATCGAGCTGTCGCGCGCCGACGGCGTCGACACCTCGGACTTCCTCGTCACCATCACCGACAACAACGGCAATCAGGTCTACAGCTCGACCGTTGCCAACGCCGACATCGTAGTGCTCCCCGTCGGCGAGAACTACACCGTCAAGGTCGAGAGCCACGAAGTTGAGAATGTGGCATGGGCCAAGCCCTACTACGCCGGTTCGAAGAGCTTCGCCGTCACCAAAGACCAGATCACCGAGATAGGCACCGTCACCTGCCGCTTCGCCAACGTGCGTGTCAGCGTCTACTACAGCGACGCCCTGCGCCGCATCATGGCCGACGACGTCCGCGTCAACATCGACTGCTCCGAAACCGACAGCCATCTCGAATACACCCCCGACGAGACCCGCTCGGGCTACTTCAAGGCCGTAGAAGGGAGCACCACCCTCGGCGCCACTTTCACCGGCACAGTGAAGAACCAGCGGGTTACCTTCGTCAAAGCCCTCAACGACGTTGCCGCCGGACAACACCGCAAGATCACCTTCGACGTCCGTTCGGGCGATCCGAGCGTTCCCGATGAGAACGGCAACATCGTTCTCGACGGCGAGAGCGAGGGCACCCCGCTCGGCAACGGCCTCTACCTCGTGGCCGACGTCGTCAACGAGACCATCAACGGCAACGTCGACAGCGACGAAAAAGGTGACGGCAACGCCCAGCGTCCCGGCGGAAACGGCGGCGGCGACGACCCCCAGCCCCCGATCGGCGACGGCCCCATCACAATAACCTCAGCCC